>NZ_JBNCAN010000020.1:0-95620 GCF_049808615.1 Halomonas sp. GXIMD04776
GCGGTGGGCATGGTACATTTTGTCATGGCGGCTGATGCGGTTGATTCTGGTGTAGGAGCTTGAATTATAACCGATTTTCAGCCGCTTTTTTCATGCCCGATGCAATATCCGGGCTAGAATCAATAGGGTGAACAGGCCAAGCACGACGGTCAGGCCGGCCTTGACGGAGAGGTTGCGTATAAAACGACTCATGGTCTTCTTTTACCTTTGATTTCGTTTGCAGCCACACGGGTAAGTGGCTGCATTGCGTTCGAATGGTTGGGTGCAGGTCAAATTCATACCGGATGTTTTCAAGGCCGATAACGATGAAGAGTGTCCAGCGTTTCGAAGCCATCCAATGGGATGGGTGTCTCCTTGAAATCATGGCAATGGATAGGCGCTTCTCTTGATCGAGAGGTCCTATGCACATGAGTGGTTATCGGCTCGAGGAAGATTGACCTGAGGGAATCTAAGCAATGAACAGGAAATAAAAAGACACTTTTATTGTGCTTGTTATTTGCTCGGAGATGCTGACGATGAAAATTCTCATCACAGGTTATTGAATGTTCCGGCTTTAGACCTAGGCTTTGGAGGCTAGCAAACCCTCGAGGCCAAGGAGTGGGCCATGAAAGACATCAATCTCATACTGGCGGCGGTCGGGCTGCTGGTGTTGGTGCTCGGGTTATTGTCGCGCCCGATCGATCGTTCCTGGTTGTCGCCACCCTTGGTGGCATTCTGTCTAGGGGTGGTGCTCAGCCCCATTGGCTTGGGCCTGCTTGATCCCTCTGCCTGGGGGGATAGCCATCATGTACTCGAAGAAGCGACACGTCTGACGCTAGGGATCAGTCTCATGGGTATTGCTCTGCGTCTGCCGGCCAGGTTTCCTTTCAAGCATTGGCGCTCACTCGCAATTCTGCTCTGTCTGGGCATGCCGATCATGTTCTTGATCAGCGCCTTGCTGACCCAGTGGATCATTGGAGCCCCTTTGCTGATCGCGCTGTTGATTGGTGCAAGTATCTGTGCAACGGATCCGGTGATTGCCTCATCGATCGTCACTGGAGGAGTTGCCAAACAGAATCTGCCTGAGGGGTTTCGTCATCTACTGTCTGCCGAGTCCGGCGCTAACGATGGTCTGGCCTATCCCTTGGTTTTCCTTCCCATCCTGCTACTGACCAAACCGTCAGATGCGGTCTGGCTGGAGTGGTTCTCCAAGGTTTGGCTCTGGGAAGTGGGCGGAAGTGTGATAGTGGGCGCCTTGTTGGGCTGGTGTTGCGGTGAGTTACTGAAATGGTCCGAACGAAAAGGTCTCTTTGATCAGCCCTCCTTCATGTCGATCACCCTGGCGCTGACCTTGCTGGTACTGGGGGTAGGCAAATTGCTGGGTACGGATAGCATTCTTGCGGTATTCGCCGCGGGCATTGCCTATGACCAGCGCGTAAGCGGTCAGGATCGCAGCCAGGAAAACAACGTTCAGGAGATGGTCAATCTGTTCTTCACCATGCCGGTTTTCGCGTTATTCGGCTTGATGGTGCCCTGGCAAGAGTGGCTGGCTCTGGGCTGGAGTGGGGTAATGCTTGTCATGCTCGTACTGCTTCTGCGTCGCCTGCCAATGATCCTGCTGTTGCGACGCTGGCTGCCCCCGGTCCGGGAGCGCGGCATTGCGTTGGTCATGGGGTGGTTCGGTCCCATCGGTGTCTCGGCACTGTTCTATGCCGTGCTTGCTTCCAGCCGCTCGGGTAACGATCTGGTATGGATCGTGGGTAGTCTGAGCGTATTCGCCTCGATCATCGCCCATGGAATGACCGCTGCGCCGTTTGCCAGGCTGTATGCGCGCAAGAGCGCGAATCTCGATCAATAAGCACTGCATGGATGTGTTTGATGAGTGTCATCACTGCGCGGCGGTAGGCGAAACCCCGGGCATGTGAGTGATCACCCAGCGCCGAACCTCGGCATAGGGATAGACTTCCAGGCGACCAAAATCACGCAGGCTGCGGGCTTTCAGGCGAGTGAAGATCGGCATGCTCAAGCCGCACAGGAAGCGCGTCAGGCGTTCGGCGCCGGGTGGTTGGCCTTCGCACTGCGCTCGATGTCGTGCGATGAACTCGTCGCATAAAGCGCCGAAGTCCTGATTGGCCAAGGGCGGAAGAGCCGGAGGCGGGGGGAGCGTGGCGACCCGCCCATGACAGACCGAGCAGTGTCCGCAGCGCACCGGGGCCTGTTCGTCGCCGAAATAGGCGGTGAGTCGACGGCTCAGGCAGGTCTCGGTCTCGAAGAGTGAGAGCAGGGCGTGAATACGCTCGATCTCGCTCTGCTCATGCTGCTTGAAATGCCCATACAGTTCCGTGCTCAACTGCCCTACATCGAGGCGTTCGGCAAGTAATTGATACACCTCGGTCATCTGCTTGCTTTCCAGCGCGATCCAGCCCTTGTCGTGGAAGTAGTCGAGCGCCGTGATTACCCGACTACGCTCGGTATTGATGCCCTGTTCGATTCCATGCCTGTAGAGCGCTTCGAAGTCCAGGGTGCACCAGGTCTTGGCGCGGCTCGCACACGCCATGATGGCCTCGACGAACTGGCGACGCTCGCCCTCGAAGCGTGCCGCCAGGGCCTCGGCATCGATCAGGTACTTGAAGCGATACTCGGCGAAATAGGCGTAGCGGGGCGCAATGAGGCCGCGCATCTCGAGTTGTACCAGCAACGTCTTGAGCGGCAGTGGCCGGATATTGCTTTGCTGAGAAAGACGATTGAGCATCAGTTCCCACTGCTTCTCGCCGCGCCGGAGGATCGCGGCGATCTCCTTGAGCACCACGGCAATGCCTTCTAACTCCGGTGTATCGCCATAGACGAAGTTCTCCAGCACGTTGAGGCTGTCCCGATTGGCCAGCACCAGGCAGTCGGCGGGTTGCCCGTCGCGTCCGGCACGACCGATTTCCTGGCTGTAGTTCTCGATCGACTTGGGCAGATCGAAGTGTACGACATTGCGGATGTTGCTCTTGTCGATGCCCATGCCGAAGGCGATGGTAGCGACGATGCAATGGATATCGCCGTCCATGAAGCGCTGTTGGATCCTTTCGCGTTGCTCAAAGGGCAGGCCGGCGTGATAGGCCTGGGCATCCAGGCCTTGCTGGTGCAATCGCCTCGCGACATCTTCCGCAGTTTTCTGCAGGGTGACGTAGACGATGGTGGGCTGCGGCTCAGTGTTCCCAAGCCTGGGCGCCAGCCATTCGCCCAGCCGCTGTGGCTTGTCGGCACTGACTACCGGTTCGACCAGCAGGTTGAGGTTGGTGCGATAGAAACCGGTGGCAATCACATGGTCCGGGGCGATCGCGAAGCGCTGACGCATGTCATCGATGACCCGAGGCGTGGCGGTGGCGGTCAACAGCAAGGCTTGCGGTATGCCGAACTGGCGCTGGTAATCCGGCAGCTTGAGATAGTCGGGACGAAAATTATGGCCCCATTCGGAGATGCAGTGGGCCTCATCGACGACCAGCAGCGACACAGGCACCCGGGCGATGAAATGCCGGAAACGCTCGTTCTTGAGACGCTCCACGGAGATCATCAGGATCTTGATGTCGCCGCGTTGGACGCCGGCCATTACCGCGCTGGTCTCGTCACGGCTTTGGGCTGAATCGATGCTGGCAGCAGCTATGCCGTGGCGCTCGAGAAAGGCCAGTTGGTCCTGCATCAATGCCAGTAGCGGCGACACCACCAAGGTCAGATGCGGAAGATGTAGAGCGGGTACTTGGTAGCACAGTGACTTTCCCGATCCAGTGGGGAAGATAGCGGCGGCGGAGTGGCCGGCGATTATGGCGGAGACCACCGCTTCCTGACCCGGACGGAAATCGCGATAGCCGAAGGCCTGCTGCAGGGTCTGGTGAATGCTCTGATGCATCGTGGGCGATCGTCTATGGATTGAAGAGAGGCCCACCCTAGCATGCACGGGATAGTGAGCGGGTTGTCGCGTAGACTATGCCGTCATATTCATGGGTAGGAGAAAGCCGTGAAGGATCTCGATTGGCAGCAACACCAAAGGCTTCTGCAAGGCGTCGAAGATGTTGGTCGTCGGGTGATGGTCATCTATCGGCGGGATTTCGACGTCGAGACCAAGGCGGATGACAGCCCATTGACCGAAGCCGATCTGCTCGCCCATCGGTTGTTGACGACGCTTTTGCAGGAAGTGCAGCCTGATATTCCCATATTGTCCGAGGAGTCGGAGCAGGCCAGCTATGATGTTCGCCGCGACTGGCAGCGTTATTGGCTGATCGATCCGATCGATGGCACCAAGGAGTTCATCAAACGCAATGGCGAATTCACCCTCAATATAGCCCTGATCGTGGATGGGGTGCCGGTGTTCGGCATCGTGCATGCCCCGGCACTGGAAACGACCTGGTGGGGGCAGCGAGAATTGGGGGCGTGCAAGATCGCTGGCGGTCGGAGCCACACCATCCAGGTGCGCGAACTGCCGGAACCGGATCAAGCGCCCTGGAAGATCGTCGGGAGTCGCTCTCATGGGGCCGTGGCTTTCGAGGCCTTTTGTCAAGAATTACCGCATCATGAATGCCTGACCATGGGAAGTTCCCTCAAACTGTGCCTGGTCGCCGAGGGCGCCGCCGACCTCTACCCGCGTCTGGCGCCCACCTGCGAATGGGATACCGCCGCCGCTCATGCCGTGGTGCTGGCGGCGGGAGGTGATGTACTGGATGCAAGGACGCTGGAGCCACTGCGCTATAACCGTAAAGAAAGTCTCTACAATCCCTTTTTCATCGTCTGTAACGGTCAGGATGAGCGCTGGACTCAGGCGCTCGGGAAGGCGTTATCGTCACTGTCGTAGAAAGACAGACAAGGACGGCGGTTTACATCACCGTTGCATGGAACGGATTTGTTGTAGCGAATGCGAGTGACTGTGTGACAACGTAATCTTTTTGCGTATTTATGCAGTCGCCCGGACAAACTACCCTTCATAAATTCCTCATTTCGGTAGATTGGCACTGCGCATGGCGGTGCACACTGGCTATCTCCAGCAAACCGTTTACCGAGCAACCCATGATCGCCAAAACACCCGTGGCGTATTCCCAGCGATACTATGAAAAGACGCTACTCGACGCCAATCGCTTTCTGGGATTGCCGAATCCGATCTGGAGTTCGATCGTCACGATGATGATCGGTCTCACCGGCTGGTTTGCCAGCGGCCTGGAGCTGGCTCGCTTTGTCATTGAGTACTGGGGCTGGCTGCTAGGCGTGGGCATCGTGATCTGGGGAGTGCTGAAGTGCATCACCCCGAGTCGTCGGCATTTGAAGCGCCTGGCTTTGGAAGAGCATCGAGCCGAGGTGTTGCGTGTTGCCAAGCTGTATGGCATCGATCCTACCAGCGTGCGCTTCGTCGATAGCGAAGAGGAGCGGCGCAGAATCGAGGGTGGGGCATCGACATTCTCGACGCACCCTCCGACTTCATAACGCGATTTTCACGCTCCCTATACTTCTGTTTCGCCTCCATCCTGTCGCTGGATCACTCCCAGGCGTGATTCGGCCAGGCGCCGGCGCTCATGCAATTTGTCGCTGATGGTGACGTTGTAGGTTCGGGTCTCGACGAGGCTGCGCAGTTCCGGCGGCAGGCGTGAAACGCTGTCGAGGCTGGCGTGTCGGGCGGCATCGGGTGACGCCATCGCCGCCTCCTGGAAGTCACCCTTGGTGACGATGGGCCGCAACAAGGCAGTGCCGGGTGCCTGCTCGTCACGCAAGGTCAGATGGTCGCAGTGATAGCGTCCGTCCGCTGTCTGCTCGCGATAGATCTGCTTGCGCCCCGGGAGGGAGTGTTTGCCCGGGGAGTGCTTGAGACGCGGTTCATCGGCGTATTCGGTCAGCTTGTAGGCGAGTTCCAGGCAGGGGGAGTCGCTGGAAGCACCCAGGGACGTGCCGACACCGAAACCATCGATGGGAGCGCCATTGACCACCAGTTCACGGATGCTGTGCTCGTTCAGCCCGCCGCTGGCGATGATCTTGATGGACTGATGACCCGCCTCGTCGAGCAGGCGACGGCAGGTCTTGGCCAGTTGTTCGAGATCCCCCGAATCCAGGCGGATGGCCCCGATGTCCAGAGAGGGGGCTTCCGCCATGCGTTCGATGAGCCGCTTGACCGCGGCGACGGTATCGTAGGTATCCACCAGGAGAGTGGTGCCGGGGTAGCGGCGGGCAAAGGCCAGTAGCGCTTCATCTTCGTTGCCGTGTGCCTGGACATAGCTGTGCGCCATGGTGCCTTGAGCATCAAGCCCGTAGGTCACGCTCCCCAGTACATTGCTGGTCCCGGCCAGACCGGCGATATGGTAGGCCCGCACCCCGCGCACGGCGGCATCGATGCCGTGCATGCGGCGCATGCCGAAATCCACCACGCCGCGGCCCTGGGCGGCATTCACCAACCGAGAGGCCTTGGACGCCAGCACCGTTTCCAGGTGCACGTAGTTCATGACCAGGCTTTCGAGTAGCTGTGCCTCGGCGATCGGCGCCTCGATCTCGAGCAACGGCTCCTGAGGAAACAGCGGCGTGCCTTCCTGAACCGCGTGGATGTCACCGCTGAATCGAAACCCTGCCAGCCATTCGAGAAAATCTTCCTCGAAGAGCCCGAGACTGCGCAACTTGTCGATCTGACGTTCACCGAAACGAAGTTGGGTTGCCAGCCTGGCGACGTGCTGCTGACCGCAGGCAAGCATGTAATTGCGCCCCGGGGGCAAGGTACGAAAGAACAGGCTGAAGCTTGCCGTCTCGTTCATTCCCTCGGCCCAGTAGGCCTGGATCATGGTCAACTCGTAGAGATCGACCAGCAAGCCGAGATCTTCCTCCCGGACCAGTGTTTCTTGGGGCATCGTGACAGGGCTCCTTGCTGATGATGCGATATCTATCCTTTCAATCTAATCACGTATGGGCGATGGATCGAAAATGCTAGGCTTTGCCCGGAAAGTACCTACGCTCGTCTATACGGCGTTAAGAATTGGCTCGTGCGCGAGCCCGGTCCGTTCTTTCGACAATTTTTGCCTTGTCTAGACGTCGCTCGCTGACTTTTCAGACGAAGCCTAGGGGGCCTCAACTCTCTCTTAGTTCCCTCCAGGCCGAATAAGTACTCAAAAAGACGCGCCCGGTCAGGGATTCGATGAGATCGGTGTGGGCCAGTCTATCCATCACCGGGCCCTTGACTTCGGCAAGGTGCAGGGTGACCTGGGAATCTTTGAGGCGAGAATTGATCGCCTTGAGGCTTTCCAGCGCCGAGGCGTCGATGAGATTCACCGCAGAGCAGATCAGCACCACATGATCGATGCCGGGGCGCGTGGCGATCAAATCGTACAGGGTGTCTTCCAGATAGCGGGCATTGGCGAAATAGAGGCTTTCATCGATGCGCAACAACGCCAGGCGTTCGTCGCTTTCGACCTCGTGTCGCGCCAGATTGCGAAAATGCTCGGTGCCCGGGACCCGACCCACGAGAGCGCTATGCGGGCGGCTGGTGCGATAGAGGAATAGGGCGACCGATAGACCGACGCCGGCAAGAATACCCACCTCGACCCCTTCGACCAGGGTCAATACCAGCGTCACCAGAAGAGCGGCGAAATCGCTGCGGGAATAGCGCCAGGTATGACGCAGGGCGTCGATATCCACCAGGGTCAGGATCGAGACCGTGATGATTGCCGCCAGGGTGGCAATCGGTAGAAACGCGATCAGGGAGGTGAAAAAGAGTATTACCAGGGTGATGCCGATGGCCGCGATGACCCCGGCGATCGGCGTGCGTGCGCCGGCATCGAAGTTGATCACGGTGCGCGACAGTCCCCCGGTGACCGGCATGCCTCCGGTGAGGGCGGCGGCAAGATTGGACGCGCCCAGACCGATCAGTTCCTGATCCGGGGAGATGCGCTCGCGACGCTTGGCGGCCAGCATCTGGCCCATCGATACCGATTCGACAAAGCCTACCACGCTGATCAACAGGGCCGGTACCCAGAGCTGGTGCCAGAGGGGCAAATCGAGCGTTGGCAGTGTCAAGGGGGGTAGGCCGCTGGGTATGTCGCCGACCACGGCCACACCGCTCGCGGCAAGATCGAAATACCAGCATATCGACGTCGTCAGAAATACGGCATAGACCGGCCCTGCCCGGGTGATCAGATTGGCCGGTGTGGCGGGCATCCCGAGTCGTGTCAAAAAGGGGTTCGCATAGCGGCGCAGGGCAATCAGAAACACTAGCGCGAAGGTGCCGATGGCCACGGTCGGCAGATGGATATCATCCAGATGGCTGGCCAGGCTACCCAGCAGAGCGGGCAGGGTGAAACCGGAGGACTCGACGCCGAGTAGATTCGCCGCCTGACTGGCGGCGATCAAGAGTCCCGAGGCGGTAAGGAAACCGGATATTACCGGGTGGCTCAGGAAATTGGCGAAGAAGCCCAGTCGCAAAAACCCCATCACACTGAGCATGATCCCGGATAACAGGGCCAAGATAAGCGCGGCCTCGACGTACTCGGCAGAGCCCGGCGGGGCGATGCCGGACAGCGCTGCGGCGGTCATCAGCGCCAGGATCGCGACCGGCCCCACCGCCAGGGTGCGGCTGGAACCGAACAGGGCGTAGACCAGCAGGGGCAGGATGCTGGCATACAGACCCACCACGGCGGGCAGTCCTGCCAGGAGCGCGTAGGCCAGGGACTGGGGAATGACCATGACCGTCACGATCAAACCGGCAATCAGGTCGTAAGTGAACAGGCTGCGTTGATAATGGGGTAGCCAGGTCAGAATGGGTAGGTAGCGCTTGAGCATCGAATGGCCACGGTGAGAGCAAAGATGAGAGCAAGGTAAGATCGCTATTTTCAAATATGATGAGGAGTTTACCGAAGGGGTGCAAGGTAGCCCGCTATCTGAAATCAAGCGTTGAATCACAATTGAAGCGAAGTTCGCGCTTTTCTCAGGATGGTTTATCCTTAATTGAAAAGAACAGTGTTCGCTAACGTGGCGGGTGACTGAAGGCCTTATGACAGGCTTTTCAGGAAATAAGCATGCACAATTCGGATCGTCTGGGCATTGCCATGTTCTTTCTGGCCATCGCTCTGCTGGCGTTCATCGGCGGCGCTTACGTCAGTTTGGCCAAGGTGTTTCCCTACCAGTATCTCAGCGATGCCTACAAGGCAGCCCAGGCGCTGATGATTCAGCGCTCGATCGACGACCCCTACACCGAGACCGACCTCTGGCGCCGGGCGCGGACCGACGAGCGGGGCGTCACGATTCATGACCCCGAACAAGCCTATCCGGGCTATACGCTCTACACCTCCGGGGACGGTACCTATGCCCAGCTCATCGACATGGAGGGCGAGGTTGCCCATCGCTGGGAATTGCCGTTCAGCGAGGTCTGGCAAGAAACACCGAGTGGCCGGACGCCCCGGCCAGACGATCTGATGTACTGGCGCAAGGCGCGGATGCTTCCCAACGGGGACCTGATCGCCATCTATATCGCGGCCAACGATTCGCCCTGGGGATATGGGATGGTCAAGGTCGATCGCGACTCGCGTTTGATCTGGAGCTACAAGGCGCATGTGCATCACGATCTGGATATCGCCGAGGACGGGCGTGTCTTCACCTTGACCCATGCCTTCACCGACGAGCGCATCGACAAGTTTTCCCAGCTGCCCTCTCCCTGGCTCGACGACTATCTGGTCGAACTCGATGGCGAGACGGGCAATGAGCTGAACAAGGTGTCGCTGCTTCATGCGTTTTTCGATTCACCCTACGCGGGAATACTCTACGCGACACCTCATTACGGTATTGCGGATCCGATGCATACCAACAGCGTTGAGTATCTCGAGCAGTCTCAAACGGATGCCTTCGCTCCGGCTCGAGGCAAGCCGGGGCAGGTGATCTTGTCGTTTCGTCATCCCGGCGCGATCGGCCTGGTCGATCCCGAATCCGGCGAGATGAGCTGGGCGATGCGAGGTTCCTGGCTGGGCCAGCACTACGCCCGGGTACTGGAAAACGGCAATGTCACGCTGTTCGATAATCTGGCCAATTATGAAAAAGACAATCGATCGCGGATGTTGGAAGTGAACCCTCAGAACGATGCCATTGTCTGGTATTACACTGGAAACGATGAACACCCTTTCGACAGTGGCCTGCGGGGGGCAGCCGAGACGCTCGCCAATGGCAATCGCCTGATCACCGAATCGGATGGTGGGCGTCTGTTCGAAGTTACCCGAGAGGGTGAGATCGTCTGGGAGTTCATCAATCCAGTACGCGGGGGTGACAAGGATGAGTTCATCCCCGTGGTCTCATCGGCCCAACGCATCGCTCCTGAGCAACTCGACGCGGAGTTCCGCGCCGTTATCGATACCACCAGGAGGGCATCCTCATGATGCGTCGTAGTCAAGCAGTAACCACGTCCTTGATTCTGGCGACCGCTGTCGTCGTCTTTCCCGTCGCCGCCCAGGCCTATGTAGGCCCGGGCGCGGGGCTGAGCCTGTTGAGTGCCCTGTGGGGCATCATCGCCGCCATTGCCATCGCCGTCTTCTTCGTGGTGATGTGGCCGATACGGCGCATGATGCGGCGACGCAAGATGCGTCGGGCCGATGCAGAGTCGGCAGAGCCTTCGCAACCGCAGCAGCCATCGCCAGCGGCGATACAGCCTCAACCGATGCGAAGCACGGAAAGCGCGGAGAGTTCGGCGAGCCGCTCCTCGGATTCATCTCCACCTCCCTCGTCCTGAGGCGCCAAGCGCGGAGCCGGCCGTCGATCGAAGCGTCGACCGGCTCCGCTGGCGCTTGCGCGGGTAACGAACGCATTGAATGCCAGGAGGTTGCATGGGGTTGCTCGATCTTCCCGCACCGCTGTTTGCGGCCATGGATAACGGCATGGCCTGGGTCTTGCCGCCGAGCCTGCGGCTGGTGGTCTGGGCGGCCATCGCGGGGGCCGGCACGCTGCTTCTCTACCGGGCGCTTTCGCCTCAGACGCGTATCGGTCGAGCCAAACGTGCCGCCCGCGAAGCCAGGCAGCGCCTGAATCGCTTCGACGGTGAGTTCACCGATGCGGGGCCGTTGATTCGGGAGCAGTTCGTGGCGGCCTTTCGGCATCTCGGGTTGGTGTTGCCCTCCACGCTGCTCTCCATTCTACCGTTATTGGCGTTGTTGGTATGGATCGAGACGGCCTATGGCTATAGCTACCCGGCGCCGGGAAATACGCCGACTCTAACGACGATACCCGATCACCTTCGTACCGATTGGGTCGGTGAGGGGGAGCCGCCAGGACAGAACGACGGGCGGGATTCGTTACGGCATATCCTGGTACTCGACGAGGAATCCGTGGTGGCGGAGGTCGCGCTTACCGCGCCGGTGCCGGTGATCGCCCAGCATCAATGGTGGAACTGGCTGGTCGCCAATCCGCTGGGCTATCTACCCGAGGGCGGTGATGTACAGCGCATCGAGATTGCCTTGCCACAACGCACATATCTGCCGCTAGGGCCATCATGGATGCGCTCCTGGTGGGTGATCTTCTTTCCAGTGATGCTGATCGTGTCGTTGCTGGTCTACCGATGGGCGCGCATAGAATGACGAAACACAAGGACGATGATTTCTCGGTGCCGACCTGGATGCATGTACTGGGCGGCTGGGTAAACCGACAACCGCGGACCTGGATTGGGCTGGGTAATCTGGAGACGCGCCTGGTACGGGAGGTGATCGAGGATAGACGAGTCGATCGCCCGCTCTATGTCGCTGGTCTGGCCCGTTCGGGCACCACGATACTGCTAGAGCGCCTGGCCGAGCATCCGGAGGTGGCTACCCACCGCTATGTCGATTTCCCGATGTTACTCACGCCCTATTGGTGGAACCGCTGGCTGTCGCTGGTGCCGCGCCAAGAGGAAGTCGCTCGGGAACGTGCCCACAAGGACGGCATTGCCGTTACCTCACAGAGCCCGGAAGCCTTCGAGGAAATGCTGTGGATGGCCTTTTTCCCCGACACTCATGATCCGACGAAGAGCTCGGTTCTGGGGCGTGAGGCACATCACTCGGCATTCGAACGCTTCTACGACGAACACATTCGCAAGCTGTTGGCGATCCGCAAGCAGCGCCGCTATGCCGCCAAGGGCAATTACAATCTGGCGCGACTGGGGTATTTGCATCGGCTTTACCCCGACGCCCGCTTCGTCTTGGCCATACGCTCGCCGGTCGCGCATATCGCATCACTGATGAAGCAGCAGGCGTTGTTCGCCTGCGGTGAAGCCCAGCATCCGCGTGCCCTGGAGCACATGCGCCGGGTGGGGCACTTCGAGTTTGGTCTGGATCGTCGCGCCATTCATGTCGGTGACGATGATCTGGCCTCCAGGGTCGCCGCTCTTTGGCGGGAAGGGCATGAGGTCGAGGGCTGGGCGAATTACTGGGCGGGGCTCTATCGTCATGTGGCGGAGTCGCTCGAGGACGACGCCTCGCTGCGCGAGACGTGTCTCGTCCTGCGCTACGAGGATCTGTGCGGCCAGCCAGAGCTGACCCTGAGAGCGTTCTATGCGCATTGCCAACTGGACGTCGAGCCCTCGGTCCTCGAACAAGCGGCATCCGGACTGCATTTTCCTACCTATTACCAACCGGATTTCACGGATCGAGAGAGGGCGATGATCAGCGAAATAACGGGCGAGGTGGCGGCGCGCTTCGGCTACGGCGCCTGAACGTCTTCCATTCCTCCAAGTCGGGCTAACGATACTTCATTTCTGCATAAAACCTGCTCAAGGATTTCCTAAACCTGCCGTTAAACACGGTAACAGATGGTAATCACTATAAGCCGGCACCCGCCGCGGAATTCACGCGGTGCGACAATAACGGACAGGCCCGGATACACGCGGCTGGAACCGTTATCAGGTGCAAACGGCACCAACGCAGGGGAATGCAAACATGCCGAATGGAAGGCCGTTGGCCTTACTTCAGGAATCGCTATTGGGTAAATCGGCGGCAGAGGTGTTGACCACTCAGGCGTTGATCGCCGAGCTGGACGCCGCCAGCCGCACCCTGGCGGCGCCATTGCTAAGATTGAATGGTGCGCCGGACGAGCCTGAACGCATCGACTCGAGTGCCGCCAGTCTGGTTCAGCGAATGCGCGAGCCGTTGATGACACTTCGGGCCTGGGCGCTGATGAGCGAGCCGGATATCGCGCTGAATATCTCAGCGACGGCGCTCGAGGATTTCATTCATTTTATCGCCATGGCGCGCAGTCTCGCGGAATTTCACGCCACTCCCGCGCCGGAGCGATTGATGCACCTGATCGGTCTGGTACGGGTGCGGGCGCGTCTGGAGGCGCATGTGGGTCTCACTCCCGCCATCGATGTATCGCTGTTGCCTACGGCGTCGGGAGTGAGTGTCGTCGAGATCGCCGCGGTGTGTGGGCTCAAGTTGACTACTGTGCGCAACGCCGTCTCCCGACGTGAAATGCCTTATTCCAAGAACGAGGGCGTGCCCCTCGACGATGTACTCGATTGGATGGTACAGCGTAGCGGCTTCATCTATCCCCATATCAATGCCACGACCCTGGACCGCCGCATCAACGGACGCCTGGCCAATGAAAAGCTCAAGCATCACGAGGCGGTGGTCTTCGAGCGTTGTATCAGTCGGCTGCGCCTTTCGTTATGGCATTTACGAGACGGAGAGCGGCGTCTAGCGCTCAATGCGGAAGGCGTGCGCAGTTGCGTATTGCTGCTCCCGGCCATCAGCCCCCAACTCATCGATGACCTGGGACTGGAGCAACTGGAGGATCGAAGCGACGATCCGGCCGCTTCAATGCACCGTGAGGCATTGGGACTGACCCCGGAAGAGTCGTTATGGCAATGCCATGTGCCGACCCTGGGCGTGCTCGAGGCGTTGCTCGAGCGGTTGGGCCAGCCCGACGATCTGACTACCTCCACAGGCTGATCAGCGTGCCGCCGCAGGCCTGGCGCGCGATCGACCCTGCCAGGCGGCATAGGAATACATTGCCAGGCCGATCCAGATCATCACGAAAGTGACCAGTTGGATCGGTTTCAGCGGTTCCTCGAAGACCAGCAAGGCAATGAAGAACTGCATCGTGGGGTTGATGTACATCAGAAACCCTATCGTCGACAGACGCAGGCGCTGAGTGGCACCGGCGAAGGCCATCAGGGGCAGCGCCGTGAGCACCCCGCTGGCCATGAACAACAGGTTGGCGCGTTCATCGCCGATCATGAAGTGGGAGTGGCCCGCATTGATGAGCCAGAACAGCGCGATGAGCGCCGCCGGCAGCAGCAATAGTGTTTCGAGGAACAATCCCGTGACGCCGTCGAGCGGGATCTGTTTGCGGAACAGGCCGTAGGCGCCAAAGGACAGTGCCAGGCACAGCGTGATCCAGGGTAGTTCGCCCAATACCACCAGTTGAATGGCGATAGCCACCGTCGCCAACCCAACCGCCACGCCCTGTAGTGCCCGCATGCGCTCCTTGAGTATCAGCATCCCCAGCAGCACATTGACCAGCGGCGTAAGAAAATAGCCCAGGCTGGCCTGAAAGACATGGCGGGTTTCCACTGCATAGATATAGATGCCCCAGTTCAGCGCAATCAACACCGCACAGATCAGGACCCGCCCCAAGCGTTGTGGACGTTTGAGTGTGCCAATCACCGGTGACCAACGCCGCAGTGCGGTCACCAGCAACGCCAGAAACAGACAAGACCAGAGCACCCGATGGATCAACACTTCCCAGGCGGGAATGCCTTCGAACAGCGCAAAGAACAGCGGGAAGCAGCCAAATATCGAATAGGCGAGAAGACCGAGGATGACGCCTCGGGTGGCTTCCTTGTCGGGCTGTAAGGGCAGGCTCATGGTCTATCGTGTCCTCGTTCTTGATTAACGCGCTAATCTAACACACTCCGCCTCCGCGATGGTTTGAATGTATCCTGTGACGTTTCTCATCCGAGAAAGATGCTACCCAGGCTGCAGTCCCTTGCTCACTCGGTTAGTCTTGTCGTCATGACCGTCGACTGGATGACGCATTCTGCATCCAAGGAGAAATACCATGAGCGAGTTGCGCACGACCCTTGTTCAGGCCGATCTGCGCTGGGAGGACCCGGATGCCAATTGCCGCCTGCTTGACGAGCAGTTGGGCAGCCTGGGTGCTGATGATACGGATCTGATCGTGCTGCCGGAGATGTTCGCTACCGGGTTCACCATGAACTCCCGTGAGATGGCGGAACCCATGGAGCAAAGCCGCAGCGTAGCCTGGCTGCGTGATCAGGCGGTCAAACGCCGCTGCGTCATGACCGGCAGCGTCGCGGTCATTGCCGATGGCGAATATTACAACCGTCTGATCTGGGCGACCCCGGGCGGGGAGTTGATTCACTATGACAAGCGACATCTGTTCCGCATGGCAGGGGAGCACGAGCGCTATGGCATGGGCAATGCGCGCAGGATGGTCGAACTCAAGGGCTTTCGCATTCTGTTGACGGTGTGCTACGACCTGCGCTTTCCGGTCTGGCTACGGCAGCAGCCCGATGAGGGTGAGCATTTCGAGTACGACGCCTTGCTGTGCATCGCCAATTGGCCGGCGCCGCGTCGCCATCCCTGGCGAACATTGTTGCAGGCGCGCGCCGTGGAAAACCTGTGCTATGTCATCGGCGTGAACCGGGTGGGGGAAGATGCCAAGAAGCTGCCCTATGCCGGTGATTCGATGCTCGTCGACTTCAAGGGCGATCCGCTGATCGATGAATCCCGTGATCAGCCTTTCATTCGTACCGGTGCGCTCGACCGGGAGGCGCTTTCCGAGTTTCGCGACAAGTTCCCGGCCTGGATGGATGCCGATCGTTTCACTCTGGAGGTTTGATGCGGCTGGACAAGTTTCTCAGCGAGACCACGGATCTATCACGCAGCCTGGCCAAGAAGGCGCTGCACCGCGAAGAGGTCAGTGTCGATGGACAAGTCACCAAGAACCCGGCGACCCAGGTCGATGAGTCGAGTGATGTGCGCTGGCGGGGCGAGCCTCTCGAACTTACTGGCCTGCGCTATCTGATGATGCACAAACCCCCCGGCGTCGAATGCACGACTCGCCCCGGGCGCTATCCGACGGTGCAGCAGTTGATCGATCTGCCCAATGTCGATCGGCTGCATTCCGTCGGCCGCCTGGATGTCGACACAACCGGGCTGGTGCTGCTTACCGATGACGGGCAATGGTCGCATCGGGTGACCTCGCCCAAGAAGCGCTGCGCCAAGGTCTATCGGGCGACGCTTGCCGAGCCATTGGAAGGCAAGGAAGGCGATCGGGCCATCGAGGCGTTTGCCACGGGTGTTCAGCTCGACGGTGAGGACAAGCTGACCCAGCCTGCGGAGCTTGCGTTGCTCTCGCCCCGAGAAGTGCGCCTGACCATCACGGAAGGCAAGTACCATCAGGTGCGCCGCATGTTTGCCGCCATTGGCAATCATGTGGAAGCGCTGCACCGTGAATCGATCGGCCCCTTGCAGCTCGATCCGGATCTTGAACCTGGAGAGTGTCGCTTCCTGCGCCCGGCTGAGATTGCCGCCTTCTGATTTATACCGTTATCTTAAATTTATTGACCATCTTCGGTTCTGTCGCACAGGGAGAGTAACCGACATGAGCAAGGTGAAGAAAAAACAGATTGTCAGGGCATTGCTCGAAATGCATGGGCGCACCTTCGTTCGGGAGCTGGGCATCGAGCTCAAGCGGAATACGCCGTCGCCCTTGTTTCGGCTGCTGTGCTTGTCGCTGTTGACTAGCGCGCCGCTGGGGGCGGGTGCCGCCATGCGCGCCTGCAAGGCGCTGGGCAGCGCGGGCTGGACGACACCGGCCAAGATGGCGGACTCGACCTGGGAAGAACGCGTCAAGGTGCTCAACGAGAATGGCTATGCGCGCTATGACGAAAAGACGGCCCGCCAGCTCGGTATCCTGACCGATCATGTGCAAGAGACTTATGAGGGGGACCTGCGTCGGCTGCGCAGTGAGGCAAATGGCGATATCAAGAAGGCTCGACGCCTGCTCAAGGAGTTCAAGGGGATCGGTGGCGTCGGCGCGGATATCTTCCTGCGTGAAGTCCAGGTGTGTTGGGATGAGTTTCGGCCCTTTGCCGATAAGATGGCATTGAAGTCGAGCGGCAAGCTGAACCTGGGTGACGATGCGGAAACGCTCGCGGAACGCGTCGACTCAAATGACTTTACGAGGCTGGTGGCAGCGCTGGTGCGTACGCAGTTGGCGAAGGATCATGACCGGGTGCTTGAAGTAGCCGGCGCCAGCTAGTGGCCCCTGCTGTCCAATCCAGCGGCTTCCACCAGCGCCTGCGTATACTCGCTGCGCGGTGCGCCAAGCACCTGCTCGCACTCGCCTTGCTCCACGACATGACCCTCCTTGAGTACCAGCACCCGGTGCGCCATGGCACGTACCACGGCCAGATCGTGGCTGATGAACAGGTAGCTCATGCCGCGCTTGGCCTGTAGATCGCGCAGCAGTTCGACCAGTTGTTTCTGTACGGTACGATCCAGCGCCGAGGTGGGCTCGTCGAGCACCAGCAATTGGGGTTCGAGGATGATTGCTCGGGCCACCGCGATACGCTGACGCTGCCCCCCGGAGAATTCGTGAGGATAGCGGGCGGCGCAATCCTCCGGCAGGCCGACCTCGTTCAGGGTAGCGGACACGCGTTGCTGGATTTCGGTGTCACCAAGCTCTGGGTGATGAAAGCGTAGGCCCTCGCTGATGATGTCCGCCACCGGTAAGCGCGGGGAGAGGGAGCCGTAAGGATCCTGGAAAACGATCTGTACCTGCCGGCGTCTACGTCTCAAGGCGTTACCGCTCATGCGATCGAGACGTTCGCCGGCGAAATCGATTTCGCCGGAGGAAGGCGTAAGGCGCAGCAATGCCATGGCGAGGGTCGTCTTGCCGGACCCGGATTCGCCGACGATGCCCAGGGTTTCGCCTTTATCCAGATGCAGATCGAGAGGCTGAACGGCAATGAAGGGCGCCGGGCGTTTCGAGAACAGCCGCTTGGGGCGTGAGAAGCTTACCTGGAGTTTACGCGCCTCCAGCACCCGTGTCCGACTGCCGATGGCCCCGGGACGACCCTCGGGTTCGGCGCCGAGCAGGAGTCGGGTATAGTCGCTGCGGGGCTGGCCGAATACCTCGGCGACAGGGCCGCTCTCCTGCTCGCGACCGCGGTAAAGAACGTAGACCCGATCCGCATGGCGCCGCACCAGATTGAGATCGTGGGTAATGAACAGCATGGCCATGCCGTGGCGGTCGCGCAGATCGGCGAGCAGCGCAAGAATTTCCTTTTGCACCGTGACATCCAGCGCCGTGGTCGGCTCATCGGCGATCAGCAAGCGCGGATTGTTGGCGATGGCCATGGCGATCATCACCCGCTGTCGCTGACCCCCGGAAAGCTGATGAGGCCAGGCATCGAGCAGCTCGTCCGGTCGTGGCAGCTTGACCTGGACCAGCAGTTCGCGCACGCGCTCGCGAGCGGCGCGGCCGCTGAGCCCCTGATGTAGCCGCAGCGTCTCGCCGACCTGTTTGTCAATGGTGTGTAGCGGATTCAAAGAGGTCATCGGCTCCTGGAAAATGAAGCCAACCTGGTTGCCGCGTACGCCACGCCAGTCGCGTTCGCTCAGCCGGGCGAGATCGCGTTCTCCCAATCGCCGTTCACCCTGTACCGCGGCACTCGCCGGGAGCAGGCTCATGGCGCCGAGCGCGCTGACCGACTTGCCGGAGCCGGATTCACCCACCAGGGCCAGGGTCTCTCCACGATGGATGTGTAGCGAGAGGTTATCGACCACCGGCACCCCGTCGAAGGCCACCGTGAAATTCTTCAAGGAGAACACGATCTCAGCGCTCATCGGTGGCCTCCTGGTTTGCCGATACCCGCTCCGGTTTGGTCGGCATGGGGGCAATGATATGGCGCGGATCGAAGGCGTCGCGCAGGCCTTCGCCGATGAATACCAGCAGCGAGAGCATCACGCTCAGCGTCACGAAGGCGGTGATGCCCAGCCACGGCGCCTGCAGATTGTTTTTGCCCTGGGCCACGAGTTCCCCCAGGGAAGGCGAGCCCGGCGGCAGGCCGAAGCCGAGGAAATCCAGCGCGGTCAGGGTGGTGATCGCCCCGGTGAATAGAAAGGGAATGAACGTCAGGGTCGCGACCATGGCATTGGGCAGCACATGACGCCACATGATCAGGCGCGACGGCAGCCCCAGGGCGCGGGCGGCGCGCACGTATTCGAGATTACGCGCGCGCAGGAACTCGGCGCGCACGATATCCACCAGCCCCAGCCAGGAGAACAGCAGCATGATGCCCAGCAACCACCAAAGGTTGGGTTCAACCAGGCTGGCGAGAATGATGAGCAGGAACAGTACCGGCAGACCGGACCAGATCTCCGTGAGGCGCTGGCCGACCAGGTCGACCTTGCCGCCGAAGTATCCCTGAATGCCACCGACGAGTACGCCCAGCACCAGCGAGCCTGCCGTCAGTACCAGGGCGAAGACTACCGAGAGTCGGAAGCCGTAAATCACCCGCGCCAGGACATCGCGACCCTGATCGTCGGTACCCAGCCAATGGCGCAGGCTGGGAGGCGAGGGTGCTGGATGGTCGAGATTCTGATCCAGGGTGTCGTAGGCAAACGGGATCGGCGGCCACAGCATCCAGCCGTTGGCCTCTATTTCATCGATCACGAAGGAATCACGATAATCCGTGCTGGTGGGCAGAAAGCCGCCGAATTCGGTCTCGGGGTAATCCACCAGCATGGGAGCATACCACCGGTCCTGATACTCGAGCACCAGGGGCTTGTCGTTGGCGATCAGTTCCGCCCCGAGACTGAGGATGAACAGCAGCGAAAATAGCCACAGAGCGAACCGCGCCCGGCCATTGCCGCGAAATACTGCCAGGCGGCGGCGGGTAATCGGAGAGAGTCGGGGCTTCAAGCGCGACAATGCCATCATCAGGACTCTCTCGTCTCGAAGTCGATGCGTGGATCCACCCAGACATAGGTCAGATCCGAGACCAGTTTGAGGATCAACCCGATCAGGGTGTAGAGGTACAGGGTGCCGAAGATCACCGGGTAATCCCGCTGCATGACCGCTTCGAAGCCCAGCAGGCCGAGGCCGTCGAGGGAGAAGATCACCTCGATGAGCAGCGACCCGGTAAAGAAGATGCCGATCAGCGCGGAGGGCAGGCCGGCGATGATGATCAGCATGGCATTGCGAAATACATGGCCGTAGAGCACCTGACGGTCGCTGGCGCCCTTGGCGCGGGCGGTCAGCACGTACTGCTTGTGTATTTCGTCGAGAAAGCTGTTCTTGGTGAGCATGGTCAGGGTGGCGAAGCTGCCGATGGCGGCGGCGATCACCGGCAAGGTGATGTGCCAGAAGTAGTCGCCGATCTTGCCCCAAAGGCTCAATTCATCGAAATAGGGCGACGTCAGGCCTCGCAGCGGGAAGACATCGAAATAGCTGCCCCCGGCGAACAGCACGATCAATAGGATGGCGAAGAGGAAGCCGGGGATGGCATAGCCGACGATCACCAGTCCCGAGGTCCACACATCGAAACGTGAGCCGTGACGCAGCGCCTTGCGAATGCCCAGGGGGATCGAAATCAGATAGACCAGCAGGGTGGTCCACAGACCGAGGGAGATCGACACCGGCAAGCGCTCGATCATCAGGTCGATGACCGGTCGATCGCGGAAGAAACTCTCTCCGAAATCGAAGGTGGCGTAATCGCCAAGCATGTTGATGAAACGCACATGAGCCGGCTCATCGAAACCGAACTGCTCCTCGAGGGATTTGATGAAGCGCTCATCCACTCCTCGGGCGCCGCGAGACTCGCTTCCCCCGCCGGCGGAATCACCGCCGCCGGAGGAGAGGCGTGTGCTGGCGATGCTGTCGAGCCCTTGATAGCGCGCGATGATCTGATCAATGGGCCCACCGGGCGCTGCCTGCACGATGACGAAGTTCAACAACATGATCCCCAACAGCGTGGGGATCATCAATAGCAGACGGCGTAGAACATAGGCGGCCACGGGCAGGAATTCCTTAGCTTAGCGTTGGCGACCGCCGTGCTGGCGCTGATTGATCGTCTTGGCCCGCTCAGGGTCGACCCACCAGGCGTCCAGATCGATATTGTATTCTGGATGCGGGTCGGGGTAGCCATACTTGTCCCACAGCGCGATTCGCGTTGCGGCGAGGTGGAATTGCGGAATGACATAGAATCCCCAGCGCAGCACCCGGTCCAGGGCCTGGGCTGCGGTGTCGAGTTGCTGGCGTGTTTCGGCACGAATCAGTTTTTCCACCAGGTCGTCGATGACCGGATTCTTGAGGCCGATGAGATTGCGGCTTTGTGGTTGGTCCGCAAAGTCGCTGGTCCAGAATTCGCGCTGTTCGTTGCCTGGGTTGGCGGACTGCGGAAAGCTGCCGATGATCATGTCGAAATCGAAACTGCGCAGGCGATTGAGATATTGATTGACATCCACAATACGAATCTTGCCCTTGATGCCGATGCGTTCGAGGTTGCGCAATAGCGGCTGGGCGATACGCTCGAACTGCGAATCGTAAAGTAGAATCTCCAGTGTAAAAGGCTGTTTGCTCTCGCGGTTGATCAGTTGGCCATTCTGCACCTCGTAGCCGGCTTCCCGCAGCAGACCCAGCGCTTCGCGCAGGCGCGGACGTATATCGTCAGGGTGCTCCACCGGCAGTGGTTCTTCAAAGACACGCTTGGGCAGTTGATCGCGGTGAGGTTCGAGCAGCGCAAGTTCACCGGCGCTGGGCATGCCTTGGGCGGCCATTTCGGAGTTTTCGAAGTAGCTGTGGGTGCGCTCATAGGCGCCGTAGAATATATTGTCGTTCAACCAGGGGAAGTCGAAGGCAAGGTTCAACGCCTCGCGTACCCGTACGTCCTTGAACTTGTCGCGGCGCAGGTTCATGACATAGGCTTGCATCCCCGCTGGCTGCCCGTCGGGAATCTGCAGCTTTTCGACAAAGCCTTGCTTCAATGCAGGGAAATCGTAAGCGGTCGCCCAATTGCGTGCGCTCGACTCGATACGCATGTCCAGGTTACCGGCCTTGAAGGCCTCCAGTGCCACTGTCTGGTCGCGGTAATAATCGAAAATCAGACGATTGATGTTGTGGCGTCCGCGGTTGACCGGAAGATCCTCCCCCCAATAGTCTTCGACTCGCTCATAGACGATACGTCGCCCCGGGTCGACCTGGGCGATGCGATATGGGCCGGAGCCGAGCAGGGGGTTGAGTGTCGGTGTGGCGAAGTCGCGATCCTGCCAGAAATGCTCCGGTAGAATCGGCAACTGACCCAGGATCAGCGGCAGTTCGCGGGAATTGTTCGGGCTGAAGTCGAAACGCACGGTATCGTCGTCCAGACGCTGTGCCGAGGTTACATCCGCGTAATAGGCGGCATAGAAGGGCTGGCCTTCATCGCGCAGCAGACGAAAGCTGAACACCACATCCTCGGCGGTCACCGGTTCACCATCGTGAAAGGTGGCTTCGGGATGTAGATCGAACTCCATCCAACGGCGATCCGGGTCCAGTCGCACCCCCTCGGCGAGCAACCCGTACATGGTGAACGGCTCGTCGGGATTGTTCACCATCAAGGTGTCGTAGATCTGGGCGAGACCGCTGGCGGGAGTACCCTTGACGATGAACGGATTGGTCGAGTCGAAGCTGCCGATGGTGGCACGATTGAGCTCGCCACCTTTCGGGGCATCGGGATTGACATACGAAAAATGCGTGAAGTCATCAGGCAGTGCCGGTTCGTCGTACATGGCAAGGCCTTGCACGGTAGGTACCTTGTCGGCGGTGGCGGCAAACGCAAACCCAGAAAATGACAAGACCGCGGCGGCGAGAATGGCCTTACCCATGCGCAACATCAATGCTCCTTTCGACCATTGTTCGGCGCATAGCACTGCGCCGGTTCACTTGTGCGTAAAGTGTCAGCCCCAGGCACGATTGTAAATACCGGCCCGCTGCCAGTTCGTTTGAGTTCTGCTTCGCGCGCGGCCGATTCGCGGCTTCGGTTGGCGTCAGTAAGCCGCAGTGAAAATGACGTGCAAAGCGTTATCGGCGAACCAGGGTGTTGGGATGTTTCTCCGCTCCTCCCTGCGCCGGTATGTTCAATATCTGGCCGACGTGGATGACGTCACCCCGCAAACCGTTGTAACGACGCAATTCGTTGACGGAGACTGCATAGCGGGCGGCCAGGGCGGATAATGAATCGCCGCGGCGTACCTGATAACGATCGCCGCGGGCAAACGCTTCCTGGCGTTCGGCCAACAATGAGACCAGCGTATTCTTGAAACTGTGTGGCACCAGCAATTCCGGGGCCCGGGAGGGCAGCGTGATTTTCTGCAACAAGCCGGGATTGAGGTATTCCAGTCGTGAACGACTGATGCCGGTCATCTGCGCCACCTGAGCAAGATCGAGTCGCCCTTCGATCGGTACCCGGGCGAAGGCGGGTTGGTCGGGAACACTGGGCAAGGCAATATCATAGCGATCCGGATCGGCGATCATGCGCGAGAGTGCCAGGAGTTTGGGCACATAGTTCATGGTCTGACGCGGCAATCTCAAGCTCCAGTAATCCCCGGATTTGCCTGCGGCGATAGCGCCACGACGGGCACGATTGACCGTGCCGGCGCCGGCGTTGTAAGCCGCGAGCGAGAGTTCGATATCACCGTTGTACCATTGATCGGCTTGCTGCTGGATATAGTCCAGGGCTGCCTTGGTGGAGGCGATGACATCGAGGCGGCCGTCATAGGCCCTGTCTCGACGCAAGCCGAGGGCGTCGCCCGTGCCCGGCATGAATTGCCACATGCCGGTGGCGCCGCCGGAATGCCGCGCGGTCGGATCGTAGGCGCTTTCGATGAAGGGGAGCAGAGCGATTTCACCGGGCATGTCGCGCCGCTCGAGTTCACTGACGACCCAGTATAGCCAGGGGCGCGCCCGCTCGGCGATCGTGGTGATATTGCCTGGATAGCGGCGGTAGTAGTCGATCCATTTCTGTACCCGCGGCTCCTGGGCATCGATCTCCCATTGGAAATTGTCGCGCATGCGTGTCCAGATATCGCCTTGAGCAAAGGGTTGCAGCATCAATGCATCCCAAAATGGCGACGTGGACGTTGTGGAAGGCAAGGCGTTGGTCTGGGCATGGGCCGAGACGCTGAGCGTTAGAAGAAGTCCTCCTGCCAGGCGGCATACCCGGCGGCGCAATGGGTGCTGAGTCATTTAATGTGTGTCCTCGCTGGCGCGCAGAGCGGCGTCCTAGCTACTTTAAAAATTGTCTTTCCAGGTACGCAGTGTCGCGAACGTACTCTCGGTCGAGTCGGTAGCACCATGGGTACCCACCGTTGAACGCAGCTGTTCGTTGTCGACCCGTAAGAACGGATTGATCTGACGCTCGCGACCAATCGTGCTTGGCAGTGTCGGCCGGTCCAGATCGCGCGCACGCTGACATTCATTCATCAAACGATCACGAACCTTATTATCCGGTTCTGCGGCCTGGGCAAAGCGAAGATTAGCGAGGGTATATTCATGCGCTGCGAATACTAACGTATCTTCCGGGAGGGCGGTCAGTCGCGACAATGACGCATGCATCTGTTCGGGGCTGCCTTCGAACAAGCGCCCACAGCCTCCGCAGAAGAGGGTGTCACCGCAAAACAGCAAGGACGGCGTACCGGAGGCGAAGAAGGCTATGTGATCCAATGTGTGTCCCGGAACCGCCATCACCTCGAAGCGACGACCTAGTACGCGGAAGTCGTCACCGTCTCCCACGCGCTCCTGAACCTCTTTGATGTCAGGATTATGCGGGCCGATGACTCGCGGCGAGTAGCGCTTGGTGAGTTCGGGCAGCCCACCGGTATGGTCATGATGATGATGGGTGATCAGAATTGTGGAAAGATTAAGATTTTCCCGTTCTAGATATTTCATCACCGGCTTGGCGTCTCCCGGATCGACCACTGCAACATCAGTGGTAGAGTCTTGACGCAATAGCCAGATATAGTTGTCATTAAAGGCGGGAATCGGTATCACGCTCAGCATGAAAGTCTTACCTCGGTACGGTTGTCCACCCACCGTCTGCCCACCATGACTGGGTTGACGGGAAGACAGACTGCACGAAATGTGCCTAACCATGGGGGCGCGAGCGTTCTGTGTCAAATTCTAATATGACGATATCCTTGGCCCAGCTGGTGCGCAGGGGGCGTCTTTACTGGTCCTCTCCAGCCGGACGCGCGCACTGGCAAGCCGAACGCGCCTGTATCGGGCCGGTCTGCGAGCGCCTGTTTGGCGTCCATAGTCTGCATCTTGGGATGGCGCCTCGGCTGACGGACATGTGTCAGATTCGACATTCGCTGACCTGGGCGCCGACCCGAGAACTGGCTGAAGACGATGCTTGCCTGGTCTGCGATCCGACCCGCTTGCCATTGCCGGATGACAGCCTCTCCCTGGTGGTGGTGCATCATATGCTGGAAGTGGCGCCGGAACCCCATCGGCTGTTGCAGGAGGCGACCCGCGTCATGGCGGATAACGGATGCCTGATCATCTTTGGCTGGTTTCCCCTGGGCATCGAGGGTGCGCGCCGGATCTGGCCACGTAGTCGCGTCAATATGCCGCGCTGTGGTCGTTGGCGAACTCCGGGGCGTCTGGGTGACTGGCTCGCGTTTGTCGACTTTGAAATCGAGCGGGTAGACTATTGCGGCTTTCGCTTGCCGGGCAGATTGCCGAGCAACGCCAAGCTTGAATCCATCGGACGGCGTTACAATCTGCCGTTCAGCGATATGTACATGATTCGTGCTCGGCCCAAAACGCAGCGGGCGCAGATCGTTCGCCCCGGTCTTACGACGCCAGTCATGGGCCGGCCGCTACTGGGTAATTCGCCGCGGGTGGCGAGTGAACAAAAACGCAAACAGGTGAGTGAGGTTGACTGACAAAGCACTGCCCGAGGTGATCATCCATACCGATGGCGCCTGCCGTGGCAACCCAGGGCCGGGTGGCTGGGGCGCGCTTCTCAACGCGGGACGCCATGAAAAGACACTCAATGGCTTCGAAGCCACAACGACCAACAACCGCATGGAATTGATGGCGGCGATCATGGCACTGCGTGAACTCAAACGCCCTTGTCGGGTGGAACTGCATACCGATTCGCAGTATCTACGCAAGGGGATCACCGAGTGGATTCATGGCTGGCAGAAACGCGGTTGGAAAACCGCTGCCAAGCAGCCGGTCAAGAATGCCGAACTGTGGCGTGAACTGCTCGCCGAAAGCCAGCGCCACGATGTGCACTGGCATTGGGTCAAGGGTCACAGTGGCCATCCGGGTAACGAGCGGGCCGATGCCCTGGCCAACGAGGCGATCGATGCCGCAATGAAACGACAAGGTTCCCGCGTTTAGATTCAAGGCGTTTTCACACAATCAGTTACATCCAGGCGACAACGAGGCATTCCATGCGCCAGATCATTCTGGATACCGAAACCACCGGTATCGATCCCAAGGAGGGGCATCGCCTCATCGAGATTGGGGCCGTCGAGATGGTCAATCGCCGCTTGACCGGCAATACCTATCATCAGTACATCAATCCCGAGCGCGAAATCGACGCCGAGGCCATCGGCATTCATGGCATCACCAACGAGCGCGTGGCGGATGAACCGCGGTTTGCCGAGGTGGCGGATGCCTTCTGGACCTTCATTCAGGGGGCAGAACTGGTCATTCACAATGCCGCGTTCGATGTGGGCTTCATCGATCATGAATTTGGCCTGTTGAATGCCCGCCGTGGTGAGCCTCGATTGGGACCGGTAGCGGATCACTGTGCCATTCTCGATACGCTCAAGCTCGCACGGGACAAGCACCCGGGGCAGCGCAACAGCCTGGATGCCCTGTGTAAGCGTTACGAGATAGACAATGGTCACCGCGTACTGCATGGGGCGTTGCTCGATGCGGAAATATTGGCCGATGTGTATCTGGCGATGACCGGGGGCCAAACGGCATTGCTACTCGATGCCGATGCCCAGGCCGGCTCCAACAGCGGGGGGATCAGTGGCATTCAGCGTCTGTCCGCGGAACGATCCAGGCTCACGGTGACGAGGCCGAGTCCGGCGGAGCTCGAGGCGCATCATGCCAAGCTTTCGCGCATTCGTGAAAACGCAGGGGAGTGCGCCTGGGACGCCTTGGCCTGGGAGGCATCCGAGGCTGGCCACATCCTCGATACCTCGGCGAAATCTTGATGTTTCGGCGTGATCTTCCCTCGGCGGAGCAGCGCGGGGGCTGGCTGATTCGCATCGGCGAGCGCAGCACGATCGCGCCCGCCAGTGAAGACGATGTGCTGGAATTCGTCGATGAATGGCCGCAAACCGCTCAGCCCATCGGTTTCTGGAATGAGCAGCCGGCAGCGGTCAATTTTGAGCCTGAAGCGTTTCAATGGCCCGCGGCAAGAGAATGGTTGGCCCGTCTGCCGGAGTCAAAGTTCACCTTGATTTCGACGGCGTTACAGGTCGTGGCTTGGCAGCGGGATCATCGCTTCTGTGGCCGCTGCGGTCAGGCTGCAGAGCGAGTGGGCGGTGAATTCGCCATGCAGTGTCCAACTTGTGGGCATCGCAACTATCCGCGTATATCGCCTTGTATCATCACGCTGGTGACCCATGGCGAGGATCTGTTGCTGGCTCGCAGTCCACGCTTCCCCCCCGGGCGTTATTCGACCCTGGCGGGATTCATAGAGCCGGGTGAAACGGCGGAAGACGCGGTACATCGTGAAATTTACGAGGAGGTCGGTCTGACGGTGCGGAATCTTAGCTATTACCGCAGCCAGCCCTGGCCATTTCCCCACTCGTTGATGCTCGGATTCTTCGCCGAGGCCGCGACCCGACGTATTCGCATCGATGGCGTCGAGATTGCCGATGCAGCCTGGTATACGCCGCGGCGGCTACCGCAACTGCCGCCGCCGTACTCGATCTCGCGAGCGCTGATCGAGGCGCATCTCAAGGCTTATTCCTGAGGAAAAAGCGTGCTGAGCTTGGTGGCCAGCATCAGGTTGCCGGTGGCTTTCAATTTCCCGGACATGAAGGCGTGCATGCCGTCGATCTCGCCGTTCAATAGGCCTTTGAGCGTGGTGCTGTCGGTCGCCAGAGTCACGGAAGGGTCATCGTGTTCGCCGGAGTGTATACCGAGCGTGCCGTCCTGAACGTGGAGATAATAATCCTCGGCATCACTGACATTGAACTGGAAGACATCGTCCATGCCCTGGGCCGCCTGAGGATCGAAACGGGTTTTTAAACGCTCTAGGGTGGCGCTGTGGTTGGTCATCGAGGCTCCTGTCATGCGGTTGGAATTCTGTTGAGAAGGGAGGGCGAATGTGTGGCAAATAGTCAGTTCACGTCAAGGGTTGGCTGCTAAATGTCCATGAACTCGACACTACGAAAATGATGAAGAGAGGTCCAAGTGAGCGAATGGCTGGCGGAATACGGCATGTTTTTGGCGCAGGTGATCACTCTGGCTCTGATCATTGTGATCTTGATTGCATTGGCGGGCAAAGCTCGAGGGCATGAGGAACATAGCCGGCTCCGAGTCGAGGAACTCAACAAACGTCTGCGTTCCCGACAGCGTCGCCTGCGCCTGACCGGCATGAATCGCAAGCGGCGCAAGATGGCCCTGAAGCGTTTCAAGAAAGATGACAAGCACGAAGCCCGCGCCCCTGAAAGCAGTGAAAGCGAGCAGCGGAAGCCAACGGTCTGGGTGCTGGATTTCAAAGGGGATATCAAGGCATCGGCCACCACGCGCTTCGGCGAGGAGATCTCCGCCTTGCTAGGCGTGATCAACGAGGATGACGAGGTAGTCCTGCGCCTCGAGTCGCCCGGTGGGCTGGTCCACGCCTACGGTCTTGCGGCGGCGCAATTCGATCGTCTGCGCGAGGCAAAGGTGACCACCACGGTGTGTATCGATAAGGTCGCGGCCAGCGGTGGCTATCTCATGGCCTGCTGTGCGGATCGCTTGCGGGCAGCGCCCTTCGCCGTGATCGGTTCCATCGGGGTGGTGGCGCAGCTACCCAATATTCATCGTCTACTCAAGAAAAACGATATCGATGTCGAATTGCTGACCGCCGGGCGTTACAAGCGCACCTTGACGGTGCTGGGGGAAAACACTGAAGAAGGCCGGGAAAAGTTCCTTGATGACTTGGAAAATACCCACGAACTTTTCAAGCGTTATGTCAGTGAACGGCGTCCCGAGCTCGATATCGAGGCCGTGGCTACCGGCGAGATATGGTATGGCAGCGAGGCGGTGAAGAACGGCCTGATCGACGACCTGGGTACTAGCGAAGCCTATCTCCTCGAGCGCATGGCCCATGCTCGCGTGATGACGCTTGCATTGGAGAAAAAGCGCGGGCTGGCGGAGCGTGCTGGGTTGGCTGTTTCAATGGGGCTCGAGCACGCAGTGCAGCGTGTGTATGAAGTGCTCGAAGCGGGCGGCTGGCAGCGGCGTTGAGCCTTGCTTCGATTGAGACCCGGTGTTAAGACCTGTCAGGCATAAAGCTTGGCGAGAGTGTCCACCACGGTACGTGCCTCTTGACCTTGCAGCGAGTAGTAGATCGTCTGGGATGAGCGCCGTGTAGTGACCAGTCCCTCGCGCCGCAAGATGGCCAGATGCTGGGACAGGGCGGATTGACTCAAGGCCAGGCGAGAATTCAGTTCCGAAACGGATAGCTCCGTCTCGTCAAGCAGGCACAGTATGCGCAGACGATTTTCGTTGGCCATGGCCTTGAGAAGGTTGGTGGCGTCGGCGACGATGCCATCACCTTTTTCGAGTAGCTGTGCCGCAGCTTGACGAGTGCTCATTGTAATTCTCCTTTGCGTCTTGCGGTGGTGGCGGGAACCCCATTCGGCGCTCGTTCGGCTGGCGCCGGCTACTTCGTTTATATCCTCATTTAGTAAGTCTTGAATAACTCCGGGATACTTGTCCAAACGGATATTTAACGATAAATCATCGTGCGGTAATGGGCCTGGTGGCGCTCCAGTACATTCATTGTCGACAATGTGATTGCGGTTTTGGCTCTGAAGACTCATTTATTGTGCTTTTTTGTCCGAGATTAGCCGATGGTATGAGTGGAAAGCGCTACGACATCGCCTAAAGTGTCAACAATCGGCGGTTTGAGAAGCGATGCCGCTGTTGAGCCCTAGCGTTGACCCTTTGGCGTATTCCCTAACGAGGCGGGTTTTTCATGCATACCTACCAGACCGAGTTTCAGCAATCGATTCAGCACCCCGAAGCGTTCTGGGCAGAACAAGCCCAGCGCATATCCTGGTTCACGTCGCCGCAGACCATCCTTAGTTACGATGAACAACATCATGCGCGCTGGTATGACGACGGCGAGCTGAATATCTGCCATGTGGCATTGGATCATCACGTCGAGAACGGTCGTGGCGACCAGCCGGCGATCTTTTGGGATTCGCCGGTGTCCGGTCAGCAACGACAACTGAGTTACCGTGAATTGCGCGATCAGGTAGCGACCTTCGCCGGTGCCTTGGCAGGCCTGGGTGTGGAAAAGGGCGATCGCGTGGTCATCTACATGCCCATGGTGCCCGAGGCGCTGGTGGCGATGTATGCCTGCGCACGCCTGGGGGCAATTCATTCGGTAGTGTTCGGCGGCTTTGCGCCTCATGAATTGGCAATGCGCATCGAGGACGCCGAACCCAAGGTGGTGGTGGCTGCTTCCTGTGGCATTGAAATCGATACGGTCCTGCCTTACAAGCCGATCGTCGACAAGGCAATCGCCAGTAGTGCTTATAAGCCATCGGCATGTGTGATTCTGCAGCGTGAGCAGGCCCAGGCCGATCTGGGCGATATCGATCACGACTGGCAGACGTTGGTGGAAAACGCTGCGCCTGCGGACTGCGTGCCGGTCAAGGGTACCGATCCTCTCTACATCCTCTACACCTCGGGTACGACCGGTAAGCCCAAGGGCGTGGTGCGCGATCATGGCGGCTATGCGGTGGCACTGCACTATTCCATGGAGCGTGTCTACGGAATGGCGCCGGGGGAGGTGTTCTTTTCGGCCTCGGATGTTGGCTGGGTGGTAGGGCATTCCTACATTGTCTATGCGCCCTTGATTCTGGGATGCACCACCGTCGTTTATGAAGGCAAGCCGGTGCGCACCCCGGATGCGGGGGCGTTCTGGCGACTCATTTCCGAGTATCGTGTAAAGGCATTCTTTACTGCGCCGACCGCGTTTCGCGCCGTCAAGAAAGAGGACCCGGATGGCAAGTGGTTGGAAAAATACGATATTTCCTGTCTCAAGACGTTGTTCCTGGCCGGGGAACGTCTGGACCCCCCGACCTTTCACTGGCTTGATGACCTGCTCGACGTACCGGTGATCGATCATTGGTGGCAGACCGAAACCGGCTGGGCCATCGCCGCCAACCTGCAAGGACTCGAGCCCATGCCGGTCAAGCCCGGTTCCGCGACGGTGCCGGTGCCTGGCTACAATGTGCAGGTGCTCAATCGTCAGGGGGAGCCCGCCACGGATTATGAGCAGGGTAGTATCGTCATACGTCAGCCCATGCCACCAGGGTGTCTTACGGGTATCTGGCGCAATCCCAAGCGATTTCATCAGGCCTACATGGCGACATTCCCCGACTGTTACCTGACTGGCGACGGGGGCTACTTCGACGAGGACGGCTATCTGTTCATCATGGGACGTACCGATGATGTCATCAACGTGGCGGGCCATCGTCTGTCCACCGGTGAGATGGAAGAGGTGCTGGGTTCGCATTCGGCGGTGGCGGAATGTGCCGTGATCGGCATTCTCGACGATCTGAAAGGGCAGGTGCCTCTCGGATTGGTAATACCCAAGGATGGCTTCGATGGCGATACAGACACCCTTGAAAAGGAGTTGATCGCACTGGTTCGCGCGCAGATCGGTCCCGTGGCTTCCTTGAAGCAGGTGCTGGTGGTATCGCGGCTGCCCAAGACGCGTTCCGGCAAGATACTGCGCAAACTCCTGCGTACCATTGCCGATGGCAAGGAGTTCGGCATGCCCTCCACCATCGATGATCCCACCAGTCTTCAGGAGGTACATGAACATATGGTGGATCGGGAAGTGGGGGCGGCGCACCAGTCACGGCAAGTTTAAGCAGCTGTTTTGAACTGCTGCATAGGGCCCGCTTTTAGCGGGCCCGATTTGTGGGTACCATGCACCGCTCGAATCATTCCCATCGATGCACGAGGGTTCCCTCACCCCTCGGCGGTACAAAAAGGACTTCTCGATGCTGTTGTTGTCCGAAGGGCAAAAACGCCGCTGCCTGATAGCGCTGGTGGCGTTTCATATTCTCGTGATCGCCGCGAGCAATTATCTGGTGCAGCTGCCGTTTACGATCGCGGGCTTGCACACCACCTGGGGCGCGTTCAGTTTCCCGTTCATCTTCCTGGCCACGGATCTTACCGTCAGGCTCTTTGGCAAAGGGCCGGCGCGGGTGATCATCGCCCGGGTCATGCTGCCGGCACTGGTGGTTTCCTATGTATTGTCCGTCATGTTCGAGAAAGGGGAGTTCCGTAGTCTTGACGCTCTCGGCGACTTCAATCTGTTCGTTGCACGTATCGCGCTGGCCAGTTTCATGGCTTACGTGATTGGTCAGTTACTCGATATTCAGGTGTTCGATCGACTGCGACGCAGTGCCCGCTGGTGGGTAGCGCCGGCGCTTTCGACGATACTCGGTAATCTGGCGGATACCTTTGCATTTTTCGCCATTGCCTTTCATCAAGGGCCAGATGCCTTCATGGCCAGCCATTGGGTAGAAATCGCCTGGGTCGATTACGCGGTCAAATTGACCGTCTCGCTGACACTGTTCTTGCCCATGTACGGCTTGCTGCTGGGATGGTTGAGCCGGTGCCTGCTACGCTGGGGGGCAAGGCCGTCACCGGAAGGCATTTAAGCATAAGGGTTGAAAAGGAAGACACCATGAGCGATTCGGTCGAACTCCACTATCAGGATAGCAATAGGCAAGACAACAACGAGCAGGACAGCAGCGACAGGGATGGCGTGCCATTGGTCGTACTACACGGCCTGTTCGGCAGTGCCGACAACTGGCGCTCTCATGTCAAGAAGTGGCAGCAACAGCGCCGGGTCATCACCGTGGATTTACGCAACCATGGGCGCTCGCCTCATGCCGAAGAAATGAACTATCCCGCGATGGCCCGGGATGTGATCGCTCTGCTCGACGCGCTCGAGATCGAACGCTGCGATCTGCTGGGTCACTCAATGGGGGGCAAAGTGGCAATCACCGTGGCCCGCCTGGCGCCCGAACGCCTGACCTCGTTGATCGTTGCGGATATCGCTCCCGTCGCCTACGGCCACGATCACGACAGTGTCTTTGCCGCCCTTCACCGGGTTGTGGAAGGTGAGCCCACCTCCCGCAAGGAAGCCGATGGATTGATGGCCGATGCAGTGGAGACACCGGCGGTGCGCATGTTCCTGGCCACCAACCTGGTACGCGACGACGACGGTGTGATGCGCTTGCGGATCGGCCTCGACGAAATCGAAGCCGCCTATGAGGATATCATGGCTGTGCCGGCGGGTGAGGGGGCTTATGAAGGTCCGACATTGGTGCTGCGTGGAGCTCATTCCGACTACGTCAGCGATAAGTTCGTCCCTCAATTGAAGGAAGTCTTGCCCGAGGCCGAAATCGAGACGTTGGACGCCGGGCACTGGCTGCACGCCGAGGCACCGGAGGCGTTTCAGCAGGCGGTGAATGGGTTTCTCGAACGTCGCTCCTCTTGATGTCCTGGCGAGCGAAGCCATCAAACCAGTAACGGTCGAATCTCGAGTTGCTCCGGCTGGCGAGCCAGAAAACGGTTGAGAATCTTGTAGGTATCCACATCGAAGCGCGCTTTCTGTGTGGTCAGTGAGGCGAGATCGGTTTCACCGAGATGTTCCAGGCTGCCCAAGTAGCACCAGTGATCGACGATATGCCAGACCCGCGTACCGTCCTGGGCGGTTTCGCCGAAGGCGACGCGGCCCGGCCAGGCCCACTGCTGTACTCTGAGGCGTTCGAGTGCCTCTTGGGCTCGGCGGGCATGAGCCTCCAAGGTTTCCTTGCCGCAGCAGGCGCCGGCGCAACGCCCCAGTTGCTGTGCGAAACAGCGACCCCGCCCGGTGGTCAGGCCGAGTACCTGGGGGCATAGACGGTACTCCTCGGCAATCTGGCCCAGTGCATTACGTGCATCACGACGGGTGCGGAACAGACCATAGAGAGTCAATTCCCGGGAAAGATCGAGGTTGTCGCCATCGACCAGAGAAGGCGACAGCTCATCTTCCGGCCAATGCCAACTCACCAGCCGGCTTTGACGGCGTAATTGCCGATTATGGACCGGCATCAGTTCCTTGATCAGTTGCGCCTCGAGTAATTGAGCGCCCAGATCTCCCGCTGTCTCATGCCACTCAAGATCGTGAATCTGCTGACTCAGGCGCATTTCCCGGTCGTTGCGATGATCGCTGTTGAAGTGGCTGAGTACCCGAGCGCGCAGATTGACACTCTTGCCCACGTATAAAATGGCGCGATTCTCGCCGTGGAACAGATATACGCCGGGTCGTTCGGGTAGAGATTGCAGGCGGGCAGGATCCAGGTGCGCCGGCAGGCTGGATTGTCGCAACTGGGCGCGAATCATTGTCTCGAGCTGTTCTTCATCGTGCTGACGGTGCCAGCGCTGCCAGAGTGCCAGCATGGCTCGGGCATCGCCCTCCGCGCGATGACGATCAAAGTCGCTCAGACCGTGGCGGGCAAGCAGTGCATCGAGATTATGATGACGCTGCTGAGGTGCCAGGCGTCGCGACAGCTTGAGCGTGCAGATTACATTAGTGCTGTAATCCAGGCCGGCACGCTTGAATTCGTTGCGCAGAAAACCGTAATCGAAGCGGGCGTTGTGTGCCACCAGCGCGTCAGTATCGAGCCAGGAGAATAGTTCGTTTGCCAGCTCCTCGAAGACGGGGGCGTCTGTCACCATGGCATCATCGATACCGGTGATCTGCTGTATATGCCTGGGAATATCCGTCTGCGGGTTTACCAGGGTGATGAAGCGTTCGATGACCTGTCCGTCGATCACCCGCAGGGCGGCGATTTCAGTAATTCGGTCTCGGGTAGTGCGGGTGCCGGTGGTTTCCAGGTCGATGAAAACGAGAGGGCGATCATTCATGAGAGGGAAGTGAAGTCCTTAAAAATTCTTAGCAGCAGTACGGTTGTCCTGGGGCAGTTCATTACCAATATCCGTCGCGAGACGTTCGACAGGCGCTGCTGTCTCGATCAGACCGCGGCGCAGTAAATAGGTTTCAAGACGCTGATAACGCTGTTGTTGCAGGGCGATGGGGCGCAACGCGAGATAGCGCAGCACATTGGGCCAGGCGCGAGCGTTGGCCAGCGTATCGAGCCCCGGTTCTGCACGTCGTAGCAGCTCCCAGCCCTGGTCGGGGTGATTGATGAGCCATAGGGTTGCCTTTTCCACCGCATCGAGAAAACCGGCGATATCGCGGCGATGTTGGTTCAGCACATCGCGATTGGCTACCAGGATCAGCTCGTCATAGGTCGCTAGGTCGCTCTCTTCAACCATGAACTCGGTGGCCTCGACGCCCTGCTGGGCCAGTTGCTGCTTGCTCACATGACGCATCGTCCCGATGACCGCATCGACCTCGCCGTCGACCAGCGCCGATATCAGCGCGAAATCGATATGGCGCAGTGTTATATCCTCTGGACCGATAGGCTGATCCCGCAACAGTGCGTCCAGCCACATGTGGGCTAGATTTGCATGGACGTAGCCGATCGTCTTGCCTTTCAACTGTGCCAAGCGTTCGATGCCTCCGTCCTGGCGCGTCAATAAGGTCGCCAGGGGGGCGGGAACCAAGGTGCCCACGCGGACCAGGGGAAGGCCCTGCTCGACCAGAAAGTGAAGTTGTGGCTGAGAGGTCAATGCCAGCTCGGCCCGTTGAGCGGCGACCAACTTGGGCGATACGCTCGGGTCGGCAGGGGTGATCAGCGAGACATCCAATCCTTCCCGATCGAATAGGTCGCGCTCCCGCGCCACGATCAAGGGGGCGTGATAGGGCGTTGGATACCAATCGAGCACTACTCGCAGTTGCCTCGAAGGCGGCGGTATCAGTGGTTCCGGGGCCTTATCGGTGACGGGCGGCTGTTCTTGGGCCAGTGCTGGATCAAGAGCCGCGGAGAGACCGTTACCGGACTGTGCGTGTAATGCCACGGCAGCCTTGATCGCTGACGCGCGAACCACGACAGCATCGCTGCTTTGCACCTTCACAATGGTAATAGCGGCAATCGCGAGCAGCAGCACCGACACGACGGCCAGTCTGCGACGCAGTTTCAGGATCATGGCGTTCTCATCCGTTTATGGCATCCCAGGACTGCGTCCGAACACTCGACAGTTTAACCGCGGGGCTCAGACATGCCCAGAGCAGGCAATGATAGGCTCAATGCTTTCAATCCCTTGCGTCACCCAATTTAAGGCACGAAATGCGTTATCAGTGTGTCGATATGGCATACTTAATCCCCCATTTTTCGTGTTGCCACTATGGATAGTATCAATACTCTCTTCATCTTCGCCGGTTCGCTGATTGCCCTTAGTGTACTGGCCAGTCGTCTATCGTCACTGTTCGGTTTACCTCTCCTGCTCATTTTTCTTGCGGTGGGAATGCTTGCCGGTGAAGACGGTATTCTGGGCATTCAGTTCGATAGCTACTCCCTGGCCTTCATCATCGGGCACCTGGCGCTGGCCATGATTCTTCTCGACGGCGGGCTGCGCACGCGCATGAAGACCTTTCGCGTCGGCCTCAAGCCGGCGCTGTCTCTAGCGACTTTTGGTGTTTTCATCACCAGTGCCGTGGTCGGGGTCTTTTCAATGTGGTTCTTCGAGCTGAGTCTCGTTGAAGGCTTGCTGGTGGGGGCGATAGTAGGTTCCACGGATGCGGCGGCGGTTTTTTCGATGCTGCGCGGACAGGGGGTCAATCTCAACGAGCGCGTCGGGGCGACACTCGAGATCGAATCCGGTACCAACGACCCGATGGCGATATTCTTGACCATCACTCTGGTCGAGATTCTGGTGGGGGATATCGGCGGGCCTCTCGAGACATTGCTGATGTTCACCAAGCAGTTTGGTCTGGGGTTGGTGATTGGCGTGGGTGTCGGCTGGCTGTCGGGACGCTTGCTGAGATGGATGGATCTGGCGCCGGGGCTCTATTCCTTGCTGGCGCTTGCCCTGGGCTTTTGTGTCTTTGGTATTACCAGTGCCCTTGGGGGGAGCGGTTTTCTGGCGATTTACCTCGCGGGGTTGATGATCGGCAACCAGCCGGGGCGACATATCAATTTCATCCTGCCGGTACACGATGGCTTGGCCTGGCTGAGCCAGATTGGACTTTTCCTGGTGCTTGGCCTGCTGGTGTCGCCAAGTGAGATGGTGGGGTATGGCGCCCCTGGAGCACTGCTCGCTCTGGTGCTCATTTTCATCGCGCGCCCATTGGCGGTGATACTGGTCATCAAGCCGTTTTTCAATTTTCGTTGGCGTGAGGTCGCTTTCATATCCTGGGTCGGGTTGCGGGGTGCAGTGCCGATCGTCCTCGCTATCTTCCCCGTGGTCGGCGGGGTGGAGAATTCGATACTCTATTTCAACTTGGCGTTTTTCGTGGTGCTGATGTCGCTGTTGATCCAGGGCACGACGTTGTCACTGATGGCGCGCTGGACCAAGACCGAAGTGCCGACCAGCACCGAACCCAGCCGTCGAGGGCCCTTGGGTGTATTGCCCGAAAATGACTTCGAGATGTTCGTTTACGAGGTGAACAACGAGGCGCTTGAAGACGTGCCGATCCGCCTGCTGCGATTTCCCTCCGGGGCGCTGATCTCGGCGCTGTTTCGTCAGCATGTCATGCTGCATCCCAAAGGCAACACGCTTTTGAAACTCGATGATGTGATCTGTGTCATCGGGCGCAGCGAGGATCTTCCGGCGCTCAATCGGCTTTTCAATGGTGATGCGCGTTTGAAGCGCGAGCGGGCCTTCTTCGGCACCTTTACTCTTGACGGGGCCGCCCTCATGAGCGAGGTGGCGAGTGCTTACGGTCTGACCCTGAGCCCCGGCGAGCAGGATATGACGCTAGGCGAGTTCATCTCGCTGCGCGTCGGAGGGCACCCTGTGGTCGGCGATGATGTCGGTTGGCACGGCATTCACTGGGTCGTCAGTGCCATGGAAGGCAACAAGGTCTCCAAGGTGGGGCTCAGGCTCTATCAGTAATCTCGGTGAGATCTTCATCAAGAGGACGACGGCGCCCGTGGACGCCGTGCTGAAAGGGGGAGAGATATCATTAGCCGCCAAGAAACGAAGACATTGCTTTATCGGCAATGGTGCCGCAGACCTTTTCCCCGACTTGATCCTTGATTCCGCTCAGGTCGAAGCTCTTGCCTTCTTCCTGCCCTTTGAGGATACCTTTCATGCCTTGCTGGTACCCCTCGTCCTGAGAGGCTTCCTGCTGCCCCCCGAGTTTGCCCATCAGCTTTTCCTTGACGGTTTGGGTCGCGCTCTTGCTGTAGCCCTGTTCCTGACAGTAGCCGAGCACGCCCGCCACATTGCTCATGCTACCAAGATCGAAAGAGCCCGAAGAAAGCGAACTCAACAAGGAGCCACCGCCTCCGGATGAACCGCCAGACATGAGACTGCCCGCTTTATCCTTGACGCTGTCCATGCTCGATGCCGAACTAACGGGCACCAGAGCAACGGCGGCGATCAGTCCAGCGAGACACGCTAAACGTTTGGTCATGCAATGAACTCCTTATCCGAGTAGTGGTAGCACTATCGCTCCTGATAGTGATTCCAGCATGGCTTGGACAGAAGCTCATTGTAAAGGCGAGGAGTAATGGAATGCATGAATCCCTCGAGCATGGTTCGGTGACTGCCCGATGGCTCATGAAGACAGTGATGAGCTAGAAGAGAAGGGGAGCCGGTCATGGGCTCCCCAAGGATAGGTTAGAATTGGTAGTTCACGCCGGCGCTGATGGCACTGACTTCGTAGTCGGACTTGTCCAGGTAGGACATGTACTCGAGGGTTCCCGAGAAGCGTGGTGAGAAGAAGTTGACCTCGCCGCCGACGCCGAAGGAGAACCCGCCGTCATCGTCGCTTTTGGAGAAACTGCCATACTCTGCGGTGGCCTCGCCCTGAGTAAACCCCGCCAGCGCATAGATCGACGCCACATCCGTCACCGGAAGATGGCCGACCGCGTAGGCGCCGAACAGGTGGTCGATTTCCACCGTTGCATCGGTATTGGAACCATCGACTGACACGTTATCGTCGGAAAGCCCCAACCCAACGCGCCCCTCGACGGAGAAATAGTCGGTCAGATAATGGCCGAAACGTCCCACGAGAACACTCGGATCTGCTTCTATGTCGTAATCTGCTTCGTAACTGGCCTTGGCATACTGAAGACCGGCATAGCTGGTCCCGGCATCGCCGATATCCGCATAGGCGGTGCCGGAAACGAGACCCGCAATAAGCAGAGCGCTGATTTTCAATTTCATTCTAATGACCCTTGCAGCTATTCGTTTGAACGCTCCTGGCCATGGACGGAAATGTCTCACAGCAAAAGCTAATTCATTCTAACGAGCGAGAATCATTTTGAATCAGTGATGTAGAGGGAATTATGGCGCCATATTCGGTGTTAGAAGCGGCTTGCTATGTAACCAATAAGAGACTGCTTTGGTGATACTACAAGATTCCATCATGTCTAATAAAACGATACTTCATGGGTATCGTCCGCTGCGCCGATTCTCCACCAGCACATTCAGGATCTTATTGGCCGCCAGCATGATCTCGGAGGGCACTTCGCCCTTGCGTCGACTGCAGATGATCGGTGTGGTAATGCCGCTATCCGCCAGGTAGGCATAGACGATGCCGTCACGCTTGAGGCGGCTGACCTGCTCGGGCACCAAAGTGATCCCCAATCCCGAGATCACCAGGCCGAGTGCGGTTTGCAGTTCGTTGGCCTCCTGAGCCACCTGTACCTTGAGTCCATGTCGGCGAAACAGTCCCAGTACCATGTCTGCCAGACTGGGCCGGGGTTTGGCCGGGAACAGGATCAGCGGGTCCGTCGCCAATTGCGCCAGTGTCGGGCGCGTATTTTCCAAGGGGTGTCCGGCCGGAAGAGCCACCATCATCGGCTCTTCGAATAACACCTCCTGCTCCACCTCTGGATCGTCAATCAGTAGCCGCCCGAACCCCATGTCGATACGCCCCGCCTTGAGCGCCTGAACCTGCTGTACCGTGATCAACTCTGACAAAGTTAGTTCAAGATCATCCTTTTGTCGTAATCCCCGTACTAGTAGGGGCAACTGCCCGTAGAACACCGATGGCACGAAGCCGATGCCGAATGTCCGGTGCTTACTGCGTGCCATGTGCCGCGTGGATGTCACGGTGACGTCAATCTTTTCAAGGATCTGCAGGGCGTGCTCGTAAAAGAACTGGCCCGCCGGCGTGAGCACCAGTCCCCGGGAATGGCGTTGAAACAGAGGCGCTCCCAGATGGGTCTCCAGGTGCTTGATCTGGCGGGTCAGCGGCGGTTGCGCCATGTGCAGCCGCTCGGCCGCGCGGGTGAGGTTCAACTCCTCGGCCACGGCACAGAAATAGCGCAGATGACGTAGTTCCACGATACCTCCAGGGTATGACAGGGCACCCAAACGATATTGGTTGCCTTGCCTGGATGGGGTCAAGCTCTTCCTATCTTCTTTGATCCTGGAACTGGATGCGCCTCATGACCCCGCTAATCGAATCCATCGAGACTTTACTGGTCGACCTGCCGACCATCCGGCCCCACAAGCTGTCGGTGGCCACCATGGCCTGTCAGACCTTGGTGATCGTGCGCATGCGCCACTCCGATGGCATCGAGGGGCTGGGCGAAGGGACCACTATCGGCGGCTTGAGTTACGGACCGGAAAGCCCCGAGAGCATCAAGCTCAACATCGATACCTATCTGGCACCACTGTTGATCGGCCAGCCTTCGAGCAACCTCAATGCCCTGCGTGCTCGCTTGAATCGCCATGTTCGCGGCAACGCCATCGCCAAGTCGGCGCTGGAAACCGCGCTGCTGGATGCGCAGGGCAAGCGCCTGAATCTTTGTGTAGCGGAGCTGTTGGGTGGAGCGCGCCACGAGTACTTGCCGGTGCTGTGGGTGCTGGCCAGCGGCGATACCCAGAAGGATATCGACGAGGCCTTTCAGCATCTCGAGACTCGCCGCCATTGCAATTTCAAACTCAAGATTGGCGCCAACCCGGTGGACGAGGATGTGCGTCATGTGGCGGCGATCAAGGCGGCTCTTGGTGAGCGTGCCGGTATCCGAGTCGACGTTAATCAAGCCTGGGACGAGGCTACCGCGGTGCGTGGCATCAAGGCGCTACAGGAGGCAGGCATCGAGCTCATCGAGCAGCCCACACCCGCCCGCGATCAGGCCGGCCTGATCCGTCTAGCCAATCGCTTCGACGTCCCCATGCTGGCCGATGAGGCGGTGCAGGATGTTCGCGACGGTCTCGATCTGATCGGCGGCGGCTTCAGCGGTGCCTTCGCCCTGAAGATCGCCAAATCCGGCGGTCCGCGCGGAGCGCTGGAATTGGCCAGCCTGGCCCAGGCCGCGGGCCTCGGTCTCTACGGCGGCACCTTGCTGGAGGGCAGTATCGGCAGCGCCGCCGCGCTGCACGCCTGGGCGACGCTTCCCGAAATGGCCTGGGGCACCGAGATGTTCGCCCCCTTGCTGCTCAAGGACGACATCGTGACCGAATCGCTGAGCTATCGCGACTTCGGCGTCGAGCTACCGAAAGGGCCCGGGCTGGGCATCAGCCTGGACGAAGACAAACTCGCTCATTACGCACGCAAGTAATCGACGACGTGCGCCATCGAGCAAAACCCTCGAAGAGGAGAAGACCATGCTGTTTCAGGTGGAAATGACCGTCAAGCTGCCGCCTGCCATGCCGGCCGAGCAGGCCAACGAGATCAAGGCGAAGGAGAAGGCTTACTCCCAGGAACTGCAACGCCAGGGCAAGTGGCGGCACCTGTGGCGGGTCGCCGGGAGCTACGCCAACGTCAGCATCTTCGACGTCGAGGACAACGCCGAACTGCAGGGCCTGATCAGCAACCTGCCCCTGTTCCCTTACATGGAGATCAGCGTCAAGCCGCTGTGTCGCCATCCATCGTCGATCCGCGAGGACGACCGCTAGACCTGCCATGGCAGAACAATCACAACGATGAGGACACCAGCATGAACGTGAAGATTTACGATACCCCCGAGGTCCAGAACTTTCTGAACGTCGTCAGTGGCTTCGACAAGGACGGTGGCAGCGATCGCGCCAAGCAGATCCTGCATCGATTGCTCTCCGATGTGTACCGGCTGATCGATGATTTCGACGTCTCTCCGGATGAGTTCTGGTCGGCGGTCAATCTGTTCAATGAACTCGGCGGCGCCAAGCAGGGCGGTCTTCTGGCCCCGGGACTGGGCTTCGATCACTATCTGGACATGCGCATGGACGCCGCGGAAGCGCAAGCCGCGATCGAAGGCACCACGCCACGCACCATCGAGGGCCCGCTGTATGTCGCCGGTGCGCCGGTGTCCGAGGGGTTCGCACGCATGGACGACGGCAGTGACAACGACTCCGAGGTCATGTGGCTGACCGGGCAGGTACGCGATACCGCAGGCAAGCCGATTGCCGGTGCCCAGGTGGAGATCTGGCACGCGGACGCGAAGGGCAACTACTCCTTCTTTGACCCGTCCCAGTCCGACTACCACCTGCGTCGCACTATCATCGCCGATAGCGAAGGCCGCTACCGGGCGCGCAGCATCATTCCTTCCGGCTATGGCTGCCCGCCGGATAGCCCTACCCAGCAAGTGCTCGATCTGCTCGGCCGTCACGGTCAGCGCCCGGCGCATATTCACTTCTTCTTCTCTGCCCCGGGCTATCGCCACCTGACCACCCAGATCAACCTGGCCGGCGACCCCTACACCTTCGATGACTTCGCTTTTGCCACGCGAGAGGAGCTGGTGGTGGCGGGCAGACGCATCGAAGATCCCGCAGAAGTTAAGCAGCGTGAACTCGAGGGTCCCTTCACCGAGGTGGTGTTCGACGTGGTGCTGCCGGCGACCGAGGACCCCGAACTGCAGCAGCGTCACAAGCGTGCCCGTGCGCTGGAAGGCGAAGTCTGATCCGATCCGAAGCTTGAGAAAGAGGAGTACCAACATGACAACACAACGACTCGATCATCTTGAAAAGCGTGTTCGCGGCGCCGTCGTCGACGACCCGGAGAACGGTATCTTTCGCTGCCATCGCAGCATGTTCACCGAACCGGACTTCTTTGAGCTGGAAATGAAGCACGTCTTCGAAGGTAACTGGCTGTTTCTGGCCCATGAGAGCCAGATTCCGGAACCAGGCGACTTCTATACCTTGACCATGGGGCGCCAGCCGGTGGTCATCACCCGGGACAAGCAGGGCGAGCTGCATGCAATGCTCAATACCTGCAGCCACCGTGGCGCCACGCTGTGTCGCAAGAGGCGGGGTAACAAGGGCACCTTCACCTGCCCGTTCCACGGTTGGTCGTTCAAGAACGATGGCAAACTGCTCAAGGCCAAGAACGAAAAGACCGGGGCCTATCCGGATGGTTTCAAGAAGGATGGCTCTCACGATCTTAAGAAGCTGCCGCGCTTCGAGAACTATCGCGGCTTCCTGTTCGGCAGCCTGAGCGATGACGTGCTGCCGCTCGATGAACATCTTGGTGAGACCACCAAGATCATCGACAACATCGTCGATCAGGCGCCGGAAGGTCTCGAGATCCTGCGGGGTGCCTCGACCTATACCTTCGAGGGCAACTGGAAGCTGGGCGCGGAAATTGGCGCCGATGGCTATCACGTAAGCTCTGTGCACTGGAACTACGCCTCCACCATGAGCCGTCGCAACTACGATGCCGGCGGCACCAAGGCCGTGGATGCCGACGGCTGGTCGAAGAGCATCGGCGGTTTCTACTCCTACGAGAACGGCCACATGATGCTGTGGACGCGGCTGCTCAACCCGGAAGTGCGTCCGGTCTATACCCGTCAGGACGAGATCACCGAGCGCCTGGGTGAGGCCCGCGCCGACTCCATCGTCAATCAGACGCGCAATCTGTGCCTGTATCCCAACGTCTATCTGATGGATCAGTTCTCCACTCAGATCCGCGTGATCCGCCCGATTTCGGTGACCAAGAGCGAAGTCACCATCTACTGCTTCGCGCCCAAGGGCGAGTCCGCGGAAAACCGTGCGCTGCGCATCCGCCAGTACGAGGATTTCTTCAACGCCAGCGGCATGGGCACACCGGACGACATGGAAGAGTTTCGCGCCTGTCAGAAAGGCTACGAGGCCCGGGCAATGGAATGGAATGATCTGTCGCGAGGTGCCAAGCAGTGGATCGAGGGAGCCGACGACAACGCCCGTGCCATCGAGATGAAACCGTTGATGAGTGGTGCGGCGCCGGAAGACGAAGGCTTGTACGTGTTGCACCACAAGCACTGGATCGAGGAGATGCTGCGCGCCATCGACAAGGAGCGCAGCCAGTACATCGCCGCCGAGAGTGCTTGAACGTCACCACGACACAAGAATGGGAGTGCACCACATGAGTATGAACTTTCTCGATATTCAGGCCTTCATCCACCGCGAGGCGCGGCTGCTGGACGACCGCGAGTGGGACGAGTGGCTGACCTGTTACAGCAAGAATGCGGTGTTCTGGATGCCGACCTGGGACGATGATGACACCCTGGTCACGGATCCGCAGAACGATGTCTCGCTGATCTACTACCCCAACCGCGAGGGGCTGGAGGATCGAGTCTATCGCATCAAGACCGAGCGTTCCGGTGCCACGAGCCTTCCCGAACCGCGCACGACTCACATGATCAGCAACCTGGAGGTACTGAGTCAGCAGGGCGACAAGGTGGAGCTGCGCTTCAACTGGCACAACCTGAGCTATCGCTATCAGGAGACGATCGACTACTTCGGTATCTCCTTCTACACCCTGGATGTGTCCGGCGAGACGCCACTGATCGAAAAGAAGACCGTGCAGCTCAACAACGACAATATCCATCAGGTCATCGATATCTATCACGTCTGAACGGTGACTCGGTGGAGGGAGGACGAACATGAGCTACAACATAGCGCTCAATTTTGAGGATGGCGTGACCCGCTTCATCGGCTGCAAGGAAGGCGAGACGGTACTCGACGCCGCCTATCGCCAGAAGGTCAACCTGCCCATGGACTGCTCGGACGGGGTCTGCGGTACCTGCAAGGGCCACTGCGTGCAGGGCGACTTCGACCTGGGGGACGACTATCTGGAAGACGCGCTTTCCGAGGAAGAGGAGGCCGAAGGTCTGGTGCTGACCTGCCAGATGGTGCCGAGTTCCGATTGCGTGATCCAAGTGCCAATGGCCTCGGCCCTGTGCAAGACCCAGATAGGCGCTTTCGAAGGCAAGGTGGCGGCGATCGAGCCGCTCTCGGAAGACAGCATCGATCTGGTCGTGGACCTTGACGAGAATGCCGAGCTGGCTTTTCTGCCGGGGCAATACGTCCATATTCAGATCCCGGGCAGTGATCAAACCCGATCCTACTCGTTCAGCTCGTTCCCGGGCAGCACGCAGGCCTCGTTCCTGATCCGCAATATTCCTCAGGGGTTGATGAGTGGCTATCTCAACGGCGCCGCCAAGCCTGGGGACCGGCTCACCATGACCGGCCCCATGGGCAGCTTCTACCTTCGGGATATCACCCGGCCGGTGCTGATGCTGGCCGGCGGTACCGGGCTGGCCCCGTTTCTCTCGATGCTTGCTCAATTGGCGGAGAAGGGCTGCGATCAACCGATCCACCTGATCTACGGGGTCAACAAGGACGACCATCTGGTCAAGTGTGAGGCCCTGGACGCCTTTGTCGAAAAATTGCCGGGCTTCAGCTACACCACCGTGGTGGTGGACGAGGCCAGCGATCATCCGCGCAAGGGCTACGTGACCCATCATATGGATCGGAAGGTGCTGAACGATGGCGACGTGGACGTCTATCTGTGCGGGCCACCGCCGATGGTGGATGCGGTACTGCACTACTTCGACGACCAGGGCATTGCGCCCCAGAGCTTTCACTACGAGAAATTCACGCCCAATCAGGCCAAGCAGGAGGGCGCCGCATGAGTATCGACGGAGTTCGATCTTCTCGCTTTCAGGATCGGGTGATGGTGATCACCGGCGCCGCCCAAGGCATCGGGCGGCGGGTCGCCGAACGTGCCGCCATGGAGGGCGCGCGTCTGGCGCTGGTGGATCGTGCCGACTACGTGAAGGAATTGGCCAAGGCGTTGGGTGAACAGGGTGTCGAGGCCATCGCTTTGCAAGCGGATCTCGAGACCTGGGAAGGTGCAGAGGAGGCCATGCAAAAGACCCATGCGCACTTCGGGCGCATCGACGTTTTGATCAACAATGTCGGCGGCACCATCTGGGCCAAGCCCTACGGCCATTACGAGCCGGCGCAGATCGAGGCTGAAGTGCGTCGTTCGCTGTTCCCGACGCTGTGGTGCTGTCGCGCAGCCCTGCCGCATCTGCTCGAAAGCCAGGGCAACATCGTCAACGTCTCCTCTGTGGCCACGCGGGGCGTCAATCGAGTGCCTTATGCCGCGGCCAAGGGGGGGGTCAACGCCCTGACCGTGGCGTTGTCCATCGACTATGCCGACGCTGGGGTGCGCATCAACGCCACCGCCCCCGGTGGCACCGAGGCGCCGCCGAGGCGCACACCGCGCAACAACGAAAACCAGAGTGAGCAGGAGAAGGTGTGGTATCAGCAGCTGATCGATCAGACCACGGCCTCCAGCCTGATGCACCGCTACGGCACTCTGGATGAACAGGCCGGTCCGATCCTGTTTCTGGCCTCCGACGATGCCAGCTATATCACCGGGACGGTCGTGCCGGTGGCCGGTGGCGATCAGGGATAGCCCCTGAGCACTAAAACGAGTCAACAGAGCAGCGCCTTGTTATCGGGTTCATGAATCATGCTCGATGTGAGGCCTTGCCGGGCGCGCGCTTTAAAAACAATATCAAAACCCCTGGAGAATAACGTGAAGCATATCGAAAAAGGTGTGGGTCTCATGTCGGCGCCCCGCGACTTCATGAGAGACCTCAATGCAGACAATTTCAGTGCCGGTCTGGTGGCCGGTATCTTTGGCCTCAGCGCGGGTATCATCCATATCAGTGCCGGCACCGCCGCTGGCCTCCCTCAGGAATTCACTTTGCTATGGGTCATCAGCTATTTGATGATCAACGGTTTGTTTGGGCTCTTTCTGCCGGCCTATTATCGGCTGCCTCTGCCAATGGCCAACTCCATTCCCGGCGCGTTGTTGTTCGCGGCCATCATTCCCATCGTAGGGCTCAATGAAGCGCTAGGGGCGACGCTGATCGCCGGTGCCCTCTCGCTGGTCGTCGGTCTGGCCGGGATGATGAGCATGGTCATGCGGCTGATCCCGATGCCCATTGTCATGGGCATGGTCGCGGGTATTCTGCTCAAGTTCGGTACCAATATGGTGATGCCGCTGCAGAATGCCATGCTACCGGCGGTCATCATGATCCTGTCCTTCTTCATGGCGGCACGCTACCTGCGCCGGGTACCACCGCTGGTCGTCGCTTTACTGGTCGGTGTCGCCTACATGGCATTTTCCGGCGCCGATTTCTCTACGGTGGAGTTCTCGATAAGATTCCCCGAGTTCATCATGCCCAGGTTCACCCTCGAGGCTTTCCTGGCCTACGGTTTGCCCTTGACGCTGATTCTGGTGGGCATGGAAACGCCTGCCGGGGTGGGCCTGGTCAAGGGGATGGGCTACAAGGAAGCGCCGGCCAATGCGATCACCGTCGTGGGTGGCGTCGGCACCATGGTCTCGGCCTTCTTCAACCTTCATAGCACCTGCATCGCCGCCCCCATGACCGGTATCTGCTCCGGGCCGGAGGCTGGCGACCACGACAAGCGCTGGGTAGCCGCCGTCATCGTCGGCATCATTTTCGTCGTGGCGGCGCCTTTTTATGGCTTCGTGTTCAGCCTGATCGAGGTCATGCCGAGCTATTTCATCGCCATCATTGCCGGCCTGGCGCTGCTGCGTGTGATTGGCTCGGCCATGTACATCACCTTTTCCGGCAAGCATGAAGTGGGCGCCATGTTTTCCTTCCTGATCGCCGTCTCCGGGATTCAGATTCTCGGTATCGGCTCCTCCTTCTGGGCACTGGTATTGGGGGTGGGACTCTCGTTGCTTGTCGAGTTCAAGGACTTCGAATTTACTCCTCGAATCGCGGACGAGCCTGCGACATAACGATCTGACGTATTCCGGGTATCTCCGATGATCCCGGTATCGTTCGGTTTGTATCCTTCTTGCCCGCGAGCGGTTCCAAAGCGCGGGCTTTTCCAGGTCAGCGATGGGAATGTCAATGTTCAGGACATTATCGAAAGACTGGTCGCTGTCCGCGACCACCGCAGGGTTCTTGGCGGTGCTGATTTCCTATTCCGGCCCGTTGGCGATCTTCTTTCAGGCCGCCCAGAGTGCCGATATCTCGACCGCGATGATGACCTCCTGGGTGTGGGCGATTTCAATGGGGGCGGCGGTCTCCGGTATCCTGTTGAGCGTCTGGTTGAAGGCGCCGGTGATCACCGCCTGGTCGCCCCCCGGCACGGCACTGCTGGTCACGCTGTTTCCGGAGATCTCGGTCAACGAGGCGGTAGGGGCCTATATCGTGGCGGCCGTGGTCATCCTCGTGGTCGGCATAACGGGTTCCTTCGATCGCCTGGTGCAAGTCATTCCCAAAGGGATCGCGGCGGGCATGATGGCGGGCATCCTCTTTCAGTTCGGGCTCGAGGCCTTTCTGGCCATCGAGACCACACCGGCACTCGCCATCGGCATGCTGAGCGCCTATCTGGTATTCAAGCGCCTGCTGCCACGATACTGCCTGATTCTGCTATTGCTGACCGGTGTCGTGCTGGCGGTGTGGCTGGAGGATGCGTCGCTTGCGGGCGTGCAATGGCAGCTGGCGACACCGGTCTTCATCGTTCCTGAATGGACCTGGAGTGGCACCCTGAGCCTGGCCTTGCCCCTGGTGCTGGTCAGCCTGACCGGCCAGTTCCTGCCCGGCATGGCGATCATGCGCGCAGCGGGCTATCACACCCAGGCCAAGCCCATCATCACCGTCACCAGCCTGGTGTCCGTGGTGATGGCGCTGTTCGGTGGTATCACCACGGTGGTGGCAGCGATCACGGCGGCGATCTGTACCGGCAAGGATGCTCATGAGGACCCGGACAAGCGCTACGTGGCGGGTATTGCCAATGGCGTCTTCTATCTGGTCGGCGGGCTATTCGCCGGTACCATCGTGACACTCTTCACCTCGCTGCCCGCCGCCTTCGTCGCTGTGCTGGCGGGCCTGGCGCTGATCGGGGCGATCAGCAACAACATCCTTGCCGCCGTCGCCGAGGTAGAGCATCGCGAAGCCGCGATCATCACCTTCATGGCCACCGCCTCGGGCATGAGTCTGTTTGGCCTCGGCTCGGCCTTCTGGGGCGTGGTGATCGGCTGTGGAGCCTATGCGGTATTGAGTGATAGCAGCCGAAAGGCGCCGCTTGTGGAGAAAAGGGCGGGTGGCCGATCATAGCCAGACGCGCGTAAAGAGGGGCGTCAAGATTGAGGTGCTTCATCTTCGATGGGTGGAGCCCCCTTTGCGGTTCTGATACTTGTTCCACACCTGCCTTGCCTGTTGCTTGGCCTTCTCGCGGTTCTCGGGCTTTCTCAGCCAGTTGGCCACTGCCGCAACGATATAGCGTTTCATCGGATTCTCCTGTCGCTGATTCGTCTCCATTTGACTACGTGGAGGGCATGGCCAGAAGAATCAAGCACCGAGGGGAAGGTCATGTCCTCGATCAGCAAGCAATCCAGTCCGAGACGTCCTGCTTAACTCACGGCCAGGGAGATCGAGATGTGGGATCTGGCCATCCGTGTTGGTCGTCTGGGTGACAGCCCGTTGCGGGCCAAGGAAGCTGGGGGAGTGCAAGATGCTGGTATGTGCCGCTCCGGCGTACCTTCAGCGGCATGGTCCTTCCCAAAGGCGGCCGCCGGCCAAGATTCGAACAATGATCGACTATCTGGCGGAGGTGTTCGCTGTTTCGCAAGGAAGAGGCTTGTGATTCGACCAAGGTCGATTTTCATCGAGGACACTAGGTGCTATAACTAAACGAATGATAGACGAACGCATGTTCATTATACGAACATTCTATAATGAGCATGCAACGGCAAACAATCACAACGACACATCCGGAGATTCCCATGCATCGTAAGCTCACCTGCTGTGCGCTCATGTTGGCCATCGCCGGGGCCAGTCTCTCGGCCCAGGCCGCCACCACCCTGCGCATGTCGCATTTTTGGCCCGGCGCCTCGGCCATCAATGAGGATATTTTTCAGGCGTGGGCGGACACTGTCGAGGAGGAATCTGGAGGCGAGTTACGGGTGCAGAACTTTCCCTCCGGTACTCTGAGCAAGGCCGACGACGCTTACGAAGGCGCGGTCAAGGGCATCTCCGATATCGCCATCACCGCCCAGGGCTACACGGCGGGCCGCTTCCCGCTGTCGCAGATCGTCGAGTTGCCCGGCGTGGCGGATTCCGCCCCGCAAGGGGCCTGTATCCTGCAGACACTTTACGACGAGGGCCGCATCGAGCAGGAATACGACGACACCCATGTGCTGTTCATGTTTACCACCGGACCGGGCTACATCCATACCAAGGACACCGACGTACAGGTGCCCGCCGATCTGGAAGGACTGCGCATTCGCCGCCCCACCGCCGTGGCCGGTGACATTCTCGATAACATGGGGGCCAGCCCGGTCGGCATGCCCGCGCCGGACATTTACACCGCCATGCAGCGTGGTGTGATCGACGGCCTGAGCTTTCCCTGGGAGGGCATGAAGGTCTTCCGACTCAACGAGTTGGCCAACTATCACACCCAGGTGCCGTTCTACACGCTGATCTTCGTCGCCACCATGAGCCAGCGCAGCTACGACCGGCTGAGCGCTGAGCAACAGGCGGTGATCGACGCCAATTCGGGCATGCAGTGGGCGAAGAACGCCGGGGAAGTCTTTGCTGCCCTGGACAAGGCCGGCAAGCAGGAAGCCGAGGAGGCGGGCCACACCATTCGCGTGGTGGAGAAGCCTCTCGAGAATCCCGACTGGCAGAAGCCGCTGCAGGATGGGATCGATAATTATCTGGCACGGCTCGAGGAACGCGGTCTCGATCAGGCCCAGGAAGTCTATCAGGCGGCGCTGAAAGCGCGGCAATCCTGCCCTTCGAGCTAACCAGGAACCTCACATGCAACAGCGACTCCAGCAACTCAGTCGCGGCCTCGAGCGCCTGTGCCGGCTAGTGGCCGGCATTTTCCTGGTGCTGCCGCTGCTGGTGACCATCGTCGATGTCGCCACGCGTTACCTGTACAGGCTCACCGAGGGGGCGTTCTCCTTCACCATTCTCGGTAGCGTGGAACTGGTGAGCTATTCGATGTTGTTTGCGCTGCTCGCGGCGATGGCCGCCAATGTCGAGAAGAGCCAGGTGGTGGTGGAGGCCTTCAGTCATAACCTGAGCGATGCCTTGAAGACCCGTCTCCACGGCATCTACCTGCTGGGGTTCACGGTGCTGGGTGGGGTGTTGTGCATCGGCTTGTGGGATGCGGCATACAGCGCCGCCGGCTACGGTGAAGTCACCCAGGACCTGCGCCTGCCGATGAGTCCCATTTATTATGTGGCGGCGGCGTTGAGTCTGCTACTCGCGTTGCGCAGCCTGATCCACGCCTGGTTGAGTGCCGTGCATGGCGTGCCTGGGGAGTTCTCCCATGGCGACTGAAACCATAGGCGCGCTGGGGCTTGGCCTGCTGCTGGTGCTGATGGTGCTGCGCGTACCGGTAGCCTTGACCATGCTGATCGTCGGGGTGGTGGGATTTGCCCAGGTGATCGACTGGGGTGCGGCCATTTCGATGCTCAAGTCGGTGCCGGTGGAGGTGCTCACCAACTACAGCTTCAGCGCCATTCCCATGTTCATCCTCATGGGCGTACTGGCGGCGCATTCGGGCATGGCCGGCAAGCTGTTCGAATCGACCCGGGTGATCTGCGGCGGCTGGAAGGGCGGTCTGGCCATCGCCGCGGTAGGCTCCTGCGGTATCTTCTCCTCGATTTCGGGGTCCTCACTGGCCACGGCCAGCACCATGACCCGGGTGGCGCTGCCGGAGATGGAGCGCTACGGCTACGATCGCGGCCTGGCCACAGGGGCGCTGGCCGCCGGTGGCACCCTGGGCATCATGATCCCGCCGAGTATTGCGCTTCTGATCTACGCCATCCTCACCGAGCAGTCGGTGGGCGACATGTTCATGGCCGGGCTGGTGCCGGGACTAATGGGAATGGCGATGTATGCCTTGACGGTCATGGTGATGGTGCGCCTCAAGCCAGGATTGGTCGCCGCCGGGGAATCGACCTCGTGGAAAGAGAAATTTGCCTCTCTGGTGGGGCTAGTGCCTTTCCTGGTGGTCTTTCTGATAATCATCCTGGGCATTTACTTCGGCGCCTTCACCCCCACGGAAGGAGCCAGCGTGGGGGCCTTCGCCACCTTGCTCTATGCGCTGATCAAGGGGCTGCGCGCTAGGGAGCTGTGGCAGGCGGTACAGGAAACCCTGGCGCTTTCCACGGTGGTGTTCTTCATGCTCGTAGGGGCCGAGACCCTGGGCTACTTCATCTCGGTGTCGCGCATCGCGTTCTCGATCAGCGATCTGCTATACACCATGGACCTGTCGCCGATGGTGGTGGTGCTGTGCATCCTGCTGCTGTACTTCGTGCTCGGCATGTTCATGGACGCTATCGCGATGCTCGTGATCACGGTGCCGGTGGTCTTTCCGATCATCCAATCGCTCGGCATTGATCCGGTGTGGTTCGGCATTATCACAGTGCTCACGGTAGAGCTCGGTCTTATCACCCCGCCGGTGGGCATGAACGTCTTCGTTATCAAGGCGATGGCGCCCCATGTGGGGCTGGGGGAGATCTTCAAGGGCGTGACCCCCTTCATCGTCTCGGACTTCCTGCGCCTGGCACTGCTGATCCTGTTCCCGGTCCTGACCACGCTGTTCCTGCTCTGAAACAGACAGTGTTTTTATCGACGTACCGACAACCACACTGCGAAGAGGTGCCTTCATGAAAACACAAGTGGCCATTATCGGTGCGGGGCCGTCCGGCTTGCTGCTGGGCCAGTTGCTTCAGCGCCAGGGTATCGAGAACGTCATTCTCGAGCGGCGTACCGGCGAGTATGTGCTGAGCCGCATTCGCGCCGGGGTGCTGGAGCAGAGCATGGTCGACCTGCTGCGCGAGGCCGGCGTCGACGAGAACATGGATGCGGAAGGGCTACCCCACGAGGGCTTCGAGCTGGCCTTCGACAATCGACGCGAGCGGGTCGATCTCAAGGAGTTGACCGGCGGCAAGACAGTGATGGTCTACGGCCAGACCGAAGTTACTCGGGATCTGATGGAAGCCCGCGAGGCCGTCGGTGCCCAGACGATCTACGAAGCGGAAAACGCTCAGCCTCACGATTTGGAAAGCGATAGTCCTTATGTCACGTACGAGAAGGATGGTGAGGTCCATCGTCTGGACTGTGACTATGTCGCAGGCTGCGACGGCTTCCATGGGGTGGCACGTCAGTCGATCCCCGCCGATCGTATCAACACCTTCGAACGAGACTACCCCTTTGGCTGGCTGGGAATGCTCTCGGATACACCGCCGGTGGCGGAGGAGCTGATCTACGCCAGTCACGCCCGGGGCTTTGCCCTGTGCAGCATGCGCTCCAAGACCCGCAGCCGCTACTACGTGCAGGTTTCCAACGAGGAAAGGGTCGAAGACTGGTCCGACGAGCGTTTCTGGGAGGAGCTCAAGCGCCGGATACCCGACGACGTCGCCGCAAATCTGGTCACGGGCCCCTCCATTGAAAAGAGCATCGCGCCACTGAGAAGCTTTGTCGCCGAGCCCATGCAGTATGGCCGCCTGTTTCTGGTGGGCGATGCCGCCCACATCGTGCCGCCCACCGGGGCCAAGGGCCTCAATCTAGCCGCCAGCGACGTCAACACGCTCTATCGCGTGATGGTCAAGGTGTATCAGGAAGGGCGTACCGATCTGATCGAGCGCTATTCCGAGGTGTGTCTGCGGCGCATCTGGAAGGCAGAGCGTTTCTCCTGGTGGATGACCTCGATACTGCACAAGTTTTCCGAGGAAGAGGACTTCAATGCGCGCATGCAGCGGGCCGAGCTCGACTACTACACCGGCTCCGAGGCAGGGCTCAAGGTCATTGCCGAGAACTATGTGGGGCTGCCCTACGAATCGCTGGAGTAGCGGAAAAATCAGCGAACGAGGCGCGGCAAGTGTCAACTGACATTGGCACGGATCAGCCGGGCCTTGTCCTGCAGCAGCGGCAGGAAAGTATCGCGCAGGGTTTCGAAGTCGATGCGCGAGGCATTGGTGCTGATGTTGATTGCGCCCAGCAGTCTGTCATTGGCATCGAAGGCGGGCACCGCCAGGGAGCGCAATCCTGAATCCAGTTCTTGATCGACGATGCAGTAACCCTGCTGGCGCACCTTGAGAAGGCAGTTGCGCAACTGGGCGCGATCGACGATGGACTTGTCGGTATGGCGCTCGAGGGTGACCCTGGCGAGATAGGCCTCGAGCTCATCGTCCGGCAATTGCGCCAGCAGCATTCGGCCCATGGAGGTGTAGGCCGCGGGCAGGCGCGTGCCCACGGAAAGCGAGATCGCCATCAGGCGATGCTTGGCGGCGGAGCGGGCCACGTAGATGACCTCGTCGCCATCCAGCACGCCCAGCGACGAGGACTCGCCGCTTTCATGGGTGATGTCCTCGAGATATTGCTGGATCACCGAGCGATAGTTGTTGGCCGAAAGAAAGGAATAGCCGAGTTGCAACACCTTGGGCGCCAGTGTGAAGTGGCGCTGTTCCTTGCGTACATAGCCCAGGGCGTGCAGCGTCAGCAAAAAGCGTCGGGCGCGGGCACGGTTCATGCCGGTGCGTGCCGCCACTTCGCTCAGCGTCATGCGCGGATTGGCGGCATCGAAGGCCAGAATGACCTCCAGACCGCTGGCCAGTGCGGTGACGAAATCGCGATCATCGGCGGTCAGGGTATCGTCTTGTAGCGGGGCGTTCATCGAATCTCTTCCTTGGCATGTTGCTTGGCGCTAGGGCTCAATCTAGCATAATGTTCGAATGACGAACATACGTGCGTAGCCTTGCAGCAGACTGATGCCCTGATCACTTGGAGAACTCGTCATGCCTGATGCCCTGATCCAGCACCCTTTCATGAGTACTGGCGCCCTGAACACATGTACCAACGAGGCGATGGTTCGCGCCATGCTGGCCTTCGAGCTGGCCCTGGCCGAGGTGCAGGAGACCGCCGGCATCTTGCCCAAGGGCACGAGTCAGCGCATGACGACGGCGTTCTGGGACCATGCCTTCGATCTCGACGCCATCGCCTCGGGAATCGCCAGCGGTGGCAACGCCGCCATTCCCTTCGTCAAGCAGGGCCGCGCCGCGCTCCCCGAAGATCTCAAATCCTGTTGGCATCAGGGTGCCACCAGCCAGGACGTGCTCGACACGGCCTTGATGCTGCTACTCAAGCCGCGCCTGAAAGCAATCGATCATCTGCTCCAACGTACCAAATCAGCCTCCCTCGTATTGATGAACACTCATGCCGAGACGCCTATGGTCGGCCGCACCCTGATGCAGCAGGCGCTACCGATCACTTTCGGCGTCAAGGTTGCCCACTGGGCGCTGGGGCTTGAGCAGGCGCGCCGGCGTCTTGCGCCCTTGATCGAGAGTGGGCTGCCGGTGCAGTTCGGCGGCGCAGTGGGCGTGCATTCGGGCTGGGGAGAGCAGGGGGTCGAACTCATGGTCATGCTGGCACAGAAACTGGGACTGGCCACTCCGGTGCTGCCCTGGCACACCGATCGGCAACCGATCCATGCCTTGGCCACGGCTCTGGATGCCGTCGCCGGTGCCGCCGAGAAAGCCGCCCTGGATATCGCCTTGTTGACCCAGACAGAAGTCGGCGAGGTGAGCGAGCCCGGCGGCGAGGGCATGGGCGAATCCTCGTCGATGCCCCACAAGCGCAACCCGGTGCGCTGTGCCCTGATTCGCGGGGCGGTGCGTCAGGTGCATGGCCACACGACGGTGATCCTCAATGCCACCGCCCAACCCCTGGAACGGGGGCTGGGGGAATGGCATGCGGAATGGGCGCCGCTGGTGGATAGTGCCTTGCTGGTCGAAGGGGCGCTGGAACGACTGGTGGAGTTGTTCGAGGGGCTGGAGGTACATTCAGAAGCCATGCGCCGTAACTTGGAAATTACCGGTGGAGCGATCATGGCGGAGCCGGTCGCGCGACTGCTGGCCCCGGTTCTCGGCCAGGACGCCGCCAAGCGCCTCAGTACCGAAGCCGCCGAGACGGCGCGTCGCACCGGCAGAGGCTACGCTGAGGTATTGGGTAACCATGGCGAAGTGAAGGAAGGTATAGAGGCGAGCGAATTGGACAGGGTGACGAATCCGGCCTTATACCTTGGTAGTAGTAAGGCGCAAGTGGAGCGCGCCATTGCCTGGCTTCAAGCAAATTAACTCAATGATCCGACACTGATTTTCAGCGTATTTGATCCAGGGAAGGCGAGCCTTCCCTGTTTTGTTTGGATTTGACGAACCGGTATACAGCGCTTATTTTGTTCGTATTACAAACCTATGTTCACTAAACGAACAAATAAGAGCGAGAGGTAAACGATCATGGCCGAGTTCCTCAGCCTGCATGACGCGGTGGCGCGCTACGTCGACGACGGCGCCACCGTGGCCATGGAAGGCTTCACCCACCTGATTCCCTTTGCCGCAGGCCACGAGGTGATCCGCCAGGGCCGGCGCGACCTGACGTTGATCCGCATGACCCCGGACATTGTCTACGATCAATTGATCGGCGCCGGCTGTGTCAAGAAGCTGATCTTCTCCTGGGGTGGCAATCCTGGCGTCGGCTCGCTGCATCGCCTGCGCGATGCGGTGGAGAAGGGCTGGCCGCACAAGATCGAGATCCTCGAACACAGCCATGCCGCCATGGCCTGCGCCTACGAGGCCGGGGCCGCCGGTCTGCCATTGGCGGTGCTGCGCGGCTACGTGGGCAGCGATCTGCCCAAGGTCAACGATCAGATCAAGTTCATCGAGTGCCCCTTCAGCAGCGAGCGCCTCGCCGCGGTGCCTTCGGTGCGCCCGGATGTCTCCATCGTGCATGCCCAGAAGGCCGACCGGCAGGGCAATGTGCTGGTGGAAGGCATCATCGGTGTCCAGAAGGAGGCCGTGCTGGCCGCCAGGGCGAGCATCGTCACCGTCGAGGAAATCGTCGACGACCTGGGCGTCGAGCCCAACGCCTGCGTGATTCCCGGCTGGGCGATCAATGCCATCGCGGTGGCCGAGCAGGGCGCCTATCCCTCCTACGCCCACGGCTACTACCCGCGCAACAACCGCTTCTACAAGGAGTGGGACGCCATCGCCCGGGATCGCGATACCTTCACCCAATGGATCGAAGAGAACGTCATGAATGCAGGGGGGCAAGCCTGATGAGCACCGAATACACTTCCGCAGAGATGATGACCGTCACCGCCGCCCGCGCCCTGGAAAACGGCATGACCTGCTTCGTCGGCATCGGACTGCCTTCCGAGGCCGCCAACCTGGCACGACTGACCCACGCGCCGGACGTGGTGCTGATCTACGAATCCGGCACCCTGCAGACCAAGCCGGAGGTGTTGCCGCTGTCCATTGGCGACGGCGAGCTGTGCGAGTCGGCGCTGACCACGGTCTCGGTCCCCGAGATGTTTCGCTACTGGCTGCAGGGCGGTCATGTCAGCGTCGGTTTCCTGGGCACCGCCCAGATCGATCGTTTCGCCAATCTCAATACGACCCTGATCGGCGATTACGCCGCACCCAAGGTGCGCTTGCCCGGTGGTGGCGGCGCGCCGGAGATCGCGACGAATGCGGGTGAGGTCTTCGTCACCTTGAAGCACTCCAAGCGCACCTTCGTCAAGGACGTGGACTTCGTCACCACCCTGGGCTTCGGGCGTGACGGCAAGGGGCGCGACGACGTACCCAATATCGGCAAGGGGCCGACCCGAGTGATCACCGACCTGTGCGTGATGAAGCCGGATCCGATCACCAAGGAACTCACCGTCACCTCGCTGCATCCCGGTGTGACGAAGGAAGACGTGATCGAAGCCACCGGCTGGGAGGTCCGCTTCGCCGATTCCCTCGAGGCCACGCCGGAGCCGAACGCCCGAGAGCTCGAGGTACTGCGCGAACTTAAGGAACGCACCGCCCGCCACCATGCCGGTGAGGCGCCGGGGGAGAGATCATGAGCCAGGCCGATAGCAACTCCGTTTATCTGTGTCATCCCCGGCGCACCGCCGTGGGTCGCTTCGGCGGTACCCTGGCCGCGGTGCGTCCCGACGATTTCGCCGCCGACATCTTCAAGGCGGTGCTGGTCGAGGCGCCGAGCCTCGATCCCGCCGTTATCGACGAGGTGATCATGGGCTGCGCCAACCAGGCGGGCGAGGACAACCGCAACGTGGCGCGCATGTCGGCGCTGCTCGCGGGCCTTCCGACCTCGGTGCCGGGTACCACCATGAACCGCCTGTGTGGCTCCGGCATGGATGCGGTGGGTACCGCCTTTCGCGCCATCAAGGCCGGCGAGTTCGAGCTGGCGCTGGCCGGCGGGGTGGAGTCCATGTCCCGAGCCCCCTTGGTGATGGGCAAGGCCGAGACGGCCTTTGCACGCAACCAGAAGATCGAGGACACCACCATCGGCTGGCGCTTCGTCAACCCCTTGATGAAGCAGGTGTACGACACCCACTCCATGCCGGAGACCGCCGAGAACGTTGCCGAACAGTTCAAGGTGTCGCGCGAAGATCAGGATGCCTTCGCCCTGCGCTCCCAGCAGAAGGCCGAGCGAGCCCAGCGGGAAGGGCGCTTCGCCGAGGAGATCACCGCCATCGAGATCCGCCGGCGCAAGCAGGCGCCGCTGATCTTCGATCAAGACGAGCACTTGCGACCGGGCACCACCCTGGAAAAGCTGGCCAAGTTGCCAACTCCGTTCCGTGAGAACGGCAGCGTCACCGCCGGCAATGCCTCCGGAGTCAATGACGGCGCCGCGGCCATGCTGGTGGCCAGCGAGGCAGCGGTGGAACAGCATGGCCTCAAACCCATGGCGCGTATCCTGGGTATGGCCACCGCCGGGGTCGATCCGCGCATCATGGGCATCGGCCCGGTGCCGGCGACGCGCAAGCTGCTCGATCGACTCGGCATGTCGATCGACGACATCGATATCATCGAGCTCAATGAAGCCTTCGCCGCCCAGGCCCTGGCCTGCATGCGCGAACTGGATATCGCCGACGACGACCCGCGGGTCAACCCCAACGGCGGCGGCATTGCCTTGGGCCACCCGCTGGGCATGTCCGGGGCACGCCTGCTGCTCACCGCCGCTCATGAGCTGCAAAAAACCGGCAAGCGCTATGCCCTGTGCACCATGTGCATCGGCGTGGGGCAGGGGATTGCCACGGTGATCGAACGCGTGTAACCAAGGAGGCTTTCATGGCATTTCTGACTATCAATGGTCGCAGCGTCGCCTATCGTCTACTGGGCGATGTGGCCAACCCGCTGGTGATGCTGGCGCATCCGCTGGGCATGACCCAGGCGGTATGGGACGACATTCTGCCGGCGCTGTTGCCGCGCTATCGAATACTGACCTGGGACCTGCCGGGCCATGGTGCCAGCGAAGCCTGGGGGCAGGGCGAGATTGCTCCCGAGGATCTGGCGGACGAGGCGTTGACCTTGGCCGAGCATGCCGGCGCCTCGTGCTTTCATTTCGTCGGCACCTCCATCGGCGGCGTGGTGGGTCAGCAGCTGTTGGTGGATCATGCCGAAAAACTGCTATCGGCGACCCTGACCAACACCGGCGCGGTGATCGGCAGCACCGACAACTGGAATGCCCGGGCCGGTCGCGTGCGTGAGGAAGGCATCGCGGCATTGACCGATGAGGTCGTGCCGCGCTGGTTTTCCGAGGCCAAGCGCGAGAGCGAACCGGCCATGGAAGCCGGCTGGAAGGTGCAGATGGCGCGCACCAACGGCGAGAGTTACGCCAAGCTGTGCGAGATGCTCGGGCGCACCGATTTCCGTGGAAAGCTCAAGGACAGCAGCGTCAGCGTACATCTGCTGGGCGGCAGCGAGGACATGGCCACACCGCCGGAGACCCTGAAGATCCTGGCGGCGGAGTGCGACGACGCCCCCCTGGAGATCCTCGAGAATTTCGCTCATGTGCCCTCGGTGGAATCCCCCGAGGCAGTCGCCCGGCGTCTGCTTGAGTGGCTGGCCGTGGATCGCCCCCAGGTCGATGAGCAGGGCGTTGCGTATGCTCAGGGGCTGGAAACCCGCAAGCAGGTCCTCGGCGAGGCGCATGTCGACAAGGCATCGAAGTCCGCCACTACCCTCGATGCCCCCTTCCAGCAAATGATCACCCGCCTGGCCTGGGGCGAGCTATGGGGCAACGCTGATCTGACCCATCGCGAGCGCAGCATGATCACCACCGCCATTCTGGCGGCGCTGGGGCGCCAGGAGCTGGAACTGCATCTGAAGACCGCTCAGCGTCTGGGAATAAGCGAGGCAGAGTTGCGTCAGGTATTGATGCACGTGGCCATCTACGCCGGCGTTCCGGCGGCCAATCATGCCTTCGCCGAAGCCAAGCGGTTGGGCTGGGGCAACGCTTTGAGTTGATCGTAACCGTTCAAGCCCTATTGACTAGAAAGAGTCTTTAACATGAAAAATAGTACTCGGCGCTTCGTGGCGCGCGACCGCAACTGGCATCCACCCGCTTACGCCCCGGGCTACAAGACCACCGTGGCACGCTCGCCCCGCCAGGCATTGGTCAGCATGCAGCACCCGACCGTTTCCGAGCTCTCGGGGCCCGATTTTCGCGGGCTGCGCATGGGCCCCTACGACAACGATTTGCTGATGAACTTCACCCAGGGGCAGGGGTTGCCGATAGGCGAGCGCATGATCATGTTCGGTCGCGTGGTCGATCAGTTTGGCAAGCCGGTACCGCATACCCTGGTGGAGATGTGGCAGGCCAACGCCGGTGGTCGTTATCGCCACAGGAACGACAACTACCTGGCGCCGCTGGACCCCCATTTCGGTGGCGTCGGCCGTTGCCTGACCGATGACCAGGGCTGGTATCATTTCCGTACCATCAAGCCAGGCCCTTATCCCTGGCCCAACGACGTGAACAGCTGGCGGCCCTCGCACATTCATGTCTCGGTGATGGGGCCGTCGATCTCCACGCGACTGATCACCCAGATGTACTTCGAGGGCGATCCGCTGATTCCGAAGTGCCCCATCGTGCATACCCTCAACGACCCGGACGCGGTCGAGACCATGATCGGACGGCTGGACATGGCGCGCAGCAATCCCATGGATAGCCTCGCCTATCGCTTCGATCTGGTGGTGCGCGGCGAGCTGCAGACCTATTTCGAAAATCAATGAGTTCGGTTCGAGAATCAATAATGGGAAACGACAACATGCAACAGCCCAACACCCGGCCCAGTGACGCCTTGATGCTGCGCGAGACCGCCTCCCAGACCGCCGGCCCCTACGTGCATATCGGCCTGGCGCTGGCCGCCGCGGGTAACCCGACCCGGGATGAAGAAATCTGGAACGAGATGGCTAAGGATGACGCGCAGGGCGAACATATCGAGGTGGTCGGCACCGTGATTGACGGCAACGGCGATCTGGTGCGCGACGCCTTCATCGAGGCCTGGCAGGCGGATAGTAGCGGCGTCTATCGGCACGAGTTCGACCTCGAGCAATCCTTCAACAGCTTCGGGCGTACCGCCACCACCTTCGAGCACGGCAGCGAGTGGACGCTGAAAACCATCAAGCCTGGCCCGGTACGCGTGGATGGCCTTGATGAGGAACATGGCGCCATCGACGACAAGGATTCCTACCTGGCCAGCGAGCGCAGTGCCAAGGTAATGGCGCCGCATATCAACCTGTCGATCTTCGCCCGGGGGATCAATATTCATCTGCAGACCCGGCTTTATTTTGAGGACGAAGCCGAGGCCAATGCGAAATGCCCGGTGCTCTCGCGCATCGAGTCCGAGGCGCGACGCCAGACCCTGATCGCCAAGCGCGAGGAGGCCGATGGCAAGGTGCGCTATCGCCTGGATATCCGCTTGCAAGGCGACAGCGAGACGGTGTTCTTTGATTTCTAAAGCGTGTCGGCTCGTCAGATGGCGGTCTTGGGAACTTAACTGTCAAAGGCTCGATTAGGTTGTTTAACTACATTCAAACTTTTTGAGGGGGGATGTGGGGTAGGCTGGAAATATTGATGTAAGTGATTAAGTTGAAAAAACAAGTGGCGGAGGGACAGGGATTCGAACCCTGGAAGGGCGTTAACCCTTGCCGGTTTTCAAGACCGGTGCATTCAACCGCTCTGCCATCCCTCCGGCTCACGGCGCTAAATACTACCAACTTTGGCTGATTCGTCAAGGGCGTTGGCAATCAGAGGGTTAAACCGCATATTCTCGACTAAGGTGAAACGAACAGAGTGCCGTCCAGCCTCAAGAGTGGAAATTCACTGCTAGCGCCGACATTTGATATGACACTTTCTTGAGCTTTCTTGAACAGATGCAAGTGAGAGGTAGGCATGATGGAAAACATTACTCGAATACCGATAGAGGAGGCGTATGGCATTCAGCTCGCCGATGTCCATATCGTCGGTGCGGTAGGTCGCCATGATGATTCTCACCGCTACGTCGAGTTGATGAGTGACCCTCAGCACATTCCGACCGAAGGCGCTGGTACCGAAGGAGTCTCCAACCTGTTGCTGATCGAGATCGACGATCCCAACGATCCGGAATGCCTGCGAGAGGCAATAGATACGTTGACCCAGCATGAGTACTTCGAGCAGCGTCATCATCACTTCAAGCAGTATTGACCCACGGATAAAGGCGATCCGCCGGATTGCCGGGTTGTGACGCCGATGGACGCCTGTTTGACATGGCTGTTAAGATAGATTTCGCTTATATTGAGTCGGTACGTAAAAATCAAAGGAGCACGACATGGAAATCACGATCCTGAATACCGGTGAAGACAAGGACGAGTTCCACGAGCTGGCCGCGGGTGAGCTAGGCTCCACGTTGCGCAAGGCCGGCAAAGATTATCTCGGTAGCAAGAATCTCTCAGAGAATCAGCTACGTGAAATGCAGCAGAACGATGAACAGGCCTTCAAGCAACTAGAAGAAGAAATGACTCGGCATGCGCTCGAGGTGGCCAAGGTTTCTCGCAACACCTCGGTAGCCTTGCGTCTGAATCTCGACGGTCCCAAGCAGCCCTGAAGCACCACCCTATCAATGACAGTTCCTGACGGCTGATACTGATAGCGAAGAAGAGCCTCGGTCATGAGGCTCTTTGATGTAATCGTTATCCGAATCAGCCAGCGTTGGTGTAATGCACTTGCGCGGGGAACGATCAGGCTGCATTCTTGGTCTATTATTCGTATCCCAACCTCTTAGGAGCTTAATTCAATGGCCTACCAGCAGTCGTCGCATGTGACTGAGCGCCAGACCAGTGCGGTCAGTACCAATAAGGTTCTCCGCAATACCTACATGCTTCTGGCAATGACCTTGTTGTTCTCGGCTGTTACCGCCGGAGCCGCCATGGCCATGGGCGTTGGCCAGATGAACATCTTCGTGTTCTTCATCGGTGCCTATGGCTTGATGTTCCTGGTCCACAAGACCGCCAACTCAGCGATGGGGCTGCTCGCAACCTTCGCTTTCACTGGCTTCATGGGCTTTACATTGGGGCCGGTATTGAGCCTCTATCTGTCGATCCCCAACGGTGCGCAGTTGGTGATGACAGCGCTGGCCATGACCGGGGCGACCTTCCTGGGCCTGTCCGCCGTCGCCTTGATCACCAAGAAGGATTTCAGCTTCCTGAGCAACTTCCTGCTGGCCGGCGCCATCGTGCTTATTCTGGCGATGGTGGTGGCGATGATCTTCAACATCACTGCGCTGGCCCTGGCGGTTTCTGCAGGTTTCGTGCTGTTTTCTTCCGCGGTGATTCTGTACCAGACCAGTGAAATCGTGCACAGAGCGGGTGAGACCAATTACATTCTGGCCGCCATCACGCTCTACGTTTCGATCTATAATCTGTTCATCAGCCTGCTGTCCATACTGGGTGTGATGAACAACGATTGATCGGATAGTCGTTGCTGTAGTATCACGAGGCCCCGCCTATCAAGGCGGGGCCGCTTTGTTTTGAATCTGTCGTCGCGGAGTAATGTCGGGTCATGCGTTATGCACTGCTTGTCCAAGGCGCCCCTTACAGCCATCAGGCGTCGCACTCGGCGCTGAGATTTGCAGCGGCGTTGATCGATCGGGGTCATCGACTCGAGACGGTGTTCTTTTATCATGATGGTGTCTACAACGCTCAGCGGTTGGCGACGCCGCCCCAGGACGAACCTCATTTGGTGGACGCCTGGTGCCGCTTGCATCATGAACAGGGCACTGCGCTATTGGTTTGTGTAGCGGCGGCATTGAAGCGCGGTGTGATCGACGAGCGTGAATCACATCGCCATGGCAAACAGGGCCACAGCCTCGCAGAGTGCTTTGAGCTGACCGGGGTGGGGCAACTGGTCGAGGCCGCAATGACCCATGATCGTTTGATCACCTTTTCGCCCTAGGAGGGGGGATGAATGAAAAACGATGAGCTCTCAACCGGCATGCTCGTGGTTTTACGCCATGCACCGCATGGCAGTAGCTGGTTACGAGAGGGACTGGACGTTGCACTCGTTGGGGCCGCCTTCGGCCAGACGGTCAGCCTGCTGTTTCTGGGCGATGGTGTCGAAGCGCTTATTAGTGGGCAGCAGCAAGGGGCATTGGGCCAGAAGGGAACGCACCCGACCTTGGATATGCTGGCCATGTACGATATTGATACACTGTTGGTCGATGCCGAATCCCTTGCTCAACGCGGTCTGACCGAAGCGGACCTGCAGTTGCCGGTAACGCAGGTCAGCCCCGGAGAGCTGCCGGATGTATTCTCACGACATGCGCCGGTATTCAGTTTTTAGCGATCGGCATAAACAGGGGAGGAGAGGTGAGAATGGTTCGTTGCGGGATGGCTTTGTCGTAAGGAGACGACCAATAATGTTACTGCACCTACTCAATCGTTCTGTGGCGTCCAGTCATGTCTATCGAGAGGCGTTGCGCGCCATGGGTGACGATGACTGTCTATTGCTGACAGAGGATGGCGTTTATGGCGCCGTGGCACCTCTGGTCGAGCATTTTTCTTCGATCTCCGGGCGCTTGTTTGCGCTACGTGAGGATCTGGCGTCTCGGGGTCTGGAGGGGCGTTGCGCCGAGCAGGTCATTGTCGTGGATATGGATGGATTCGTGCAGCTGACCGAAGAAGCCGAGCGTACGGTGAGTTGGTTCTGATGACGACGACGATCGCTGCGCGTTCTCTCAGAGTTGAAGGACGCGACATCCTGCTGGATCCCGAAGGTTATCTGGTGAATCTCTCGGACTGGACACCCGCGGTGGCCGAGGCGTTGGCCGTTGAGGAAGGGCGGACGCTAACGCCGGAGCATTGGGAGGTCATCGACGTATTGCGTGACTTCTATGCGCGCTTCGAGATGGCGCCGGCCATGCGCCCCTTGGTCAAGGCGGTAGGGCAAGCCCTGGGGCCGGAGAAGGGCAAGTCCCTACATCTGATGAGGCTGTTCCCCGAGAGTCCGGCCAAGGTCGGCGCCCGGTTGGCGGGTTTGCCCAAGCCCACCAACTGTTTATGACGGGGCTTTTGTCGATGCGAGGACGCTTCTGAATTTTCTGGCCCATGCCTGGCTGGCCCGAGGCGGCAATGATGCCTTCCTTTACGGTAATCTGATTGCCGATGGGGTCAAGGGAAGTAATCTGAGTGACTGGTCGAGCGACATCGCCGCGGGCATACGACACCATCGACGAGTGGATGCGGTTGTCGATGCGCATCCGGTGATTCTTGATGCTCGGGCCAGGGCGCCTCGGGAAGGGCGACGCTACGTCGGCATCGCGCTCGATCTGGTGTGGGATCACTTCGTCGCCCGCACCTGTATCCGCGACAGTCGCGACCAAGCCCTGGTTCAACGCTGTTACCGCCTGCTTGATGAGCGCCCGGCACCGGCTCGGTTGGCCAGCATGATGCCGATACTGATCGAGCAGGATTGGTTGAACGGCTACGCGGATTTCAGTTTTACCTGCAGCGCCGTAGCCGGCGTCGGGAGGCGGTTATCCGGCCCCAACCGTCTGGCTGAGCTCGTTCCATGGCTGAAAGCCGACTATGCTGTGCTTGAACAGGATTTTGCCCGCTTGTGGCCGGAGTTGAACCGTCAACTGGGCGTCTAGGTCTTCGCTTACCCCTCGATCAGCCACAAACATTCGATCACTTCGCCTTGCTCGATGGTGCTATTGGCGGGAATTATTGCCAAGGCATCCGCTTCGACGCAGGATGACAGCACCGCGGAATTCTGATCCTCAAACGCCTGCGCAACAATCCCGGTAGCGCCGAATTCGAGCATGACCCGCATATAGTGGCGCCGCGCCTGGGTGCTGGTGGCAAAGCCGGCGCGGACATGCAGGCGGGGCAGACTGGACAAGGCGGGGCAGCCGAGCAGAGCGCCGAGCAAGGGCCGAAGAAAGATCCAGGCACCCACGAAGCCGGAGACCGGGTTGCCGGGCAGTCCGACGAAGCGCGCCTCGCCTTTATCTGTATTTTCAGCGCTGCGGGGTAATCGTCCCAGCGCCAGGGGTTTGCCCGGGCGCATGGCCAGGCGCCAGAGATCGAGTTGCCCAAGGCTTTCCAAAGCCCGCTTGACGTGATCTTCTTCCCCGACACTCACTCCCCCGGTAGACACCACCACATCGGCCTGTTCCGCCGCCTGGCGTAATGTCTGGCAAGTGGCCTCGAAGTTATCGGATACCGAGACGGCCATGACCACTTCGGCACCGAAGCGCTCCAGCAGGCGTTTGAGCATGGGGCGGTTGGAGTTGTAAATCTGTCCCGGTCGCAATGGCGTGCCTGGATCGATGATTTCATCGCCAGTGGAGAGCAGCGCCACTCTGGGCCGGCGTCGTACCGCTGCCTCGGTCACTCCCTGGCCCGCCAGATGGCCCAACGCCGCTGCTTCCAGCCGGGTTCCTGCCGGCAGGAGCCGTTTACCGCGTTGCACGTCACGGCCACGACGACGAACGTTATCGCCGGTCGGGATATCCGCGGGAATGCGCATGCCGTCAGCACACTCCTCGACCCTTTCCTGCATGACGACGCAATCGGCGCCGGGGGGAATCTCACCCCCGGTAAAGATGCGCGCACAGCTATCAGGTGCCAAAGGTTGCGGCGAATGACCGGCGGCAACGCGCTGGGATACGGGCAATATCCGACCGGCATCCGCCGCGCGCAGGGCATATCCGTCCATCGCGCTGTTGTCTGCCGGCGGAACATCATGTTGGGCGTTTACATCTTCCGCCAGCACGCGACCTGCGGCTTTATCGACGTCTAGGCACTCGGCATCCATCGGCGAGAGGCTTTCCAGCAACGCCGCAAGCGCCGCCTCGACGCTTTGCATTCCATTGCCGGACATTTCAGCCTTTCCAATCTCGACCTTTCCAATTTCAGCCATGCTGACCTCGACCGGGGATGACCAGGTTGGCGAAGTTACAGGGCTGATGACGGCTATCGAGCTGCTCCTTGAGAATGCCGTCCCAGGCGGTGCGACAGGCGCCGGTGGAACCGGGCAGGCAGAACACCACGGTGGCGTTGGCCAGTCCGCCCAGGCAACGGCTCTGGACCGTCGAGCTGCCGATCTCCTGCCAGGAGAGGTGACGGAACAATTCACCGAAGCCCTCGATGGTCTTGTCGAGTAGCACGCCCACTGCCTCCGGGGTAGAGTCGCGCCCGGTAAAACCGGTGCCGCCGGTGGTCAGGATCACCTGGATGCGTTCATCGGCAATCCATTCGGCAACCACTGCGCGAATGCGGTAAACGTCGTCGACGACGATGCGCTTATCGATGGCGGTGTGCCCGGCCTCACGCAGGCGTTCGACCAGGGCCTGCCCCGACCGGTCAGTGTCTTCGGTGCGGGTATCCGAGATCGTCAGTACCGCGATATTGAGGGCGACAAAGGCGTCACGATCGGCGCTCATGCATTTTCCTTGTGGCTGTGGCGTGCTTCGAGGGCGGCTTGCTGTTCTGCTGTCGCAGGTGTCTGATACTTCTTTTTCCACTGCTCGTAGGGCATGCCGTAGACATATTCTCGGGCGCTATCGTAGTCGAGTTCCGCGCCTCGTTCCTCGGCGGCGGCAACCATCCATTTGGACAGGCAGTTACGGCAGAAATCGGCCAGGATCATCAGGTCGATGTTCTGCACTTCCTTATGGGCATCGAGGTGATCGAGCAAGCGCCGAAAGGCGGCGGCCTCGATCTCGGTGCGAGTGGTGTCATCGATATGCTGCATGGTCCGATCTCCGTAGGGCTGACAATGAGGTGAATATCATAACAAAAGACACCGCCCCTGTTGTTGAAAGGGGCGGTGTCGAAAGGGTCGATCCAGAACGTCTTGCGGTGCAACTCAATTGGGGCGATGGGCTTTCGCCGTTCCATCATCCGCGGCCTTTTCTTCAGGCGCGGTATCGGCCTTGTGCATGACCTCCTCGTACCACAGGTTGTGATGCTGCTTGGCCCAGGTCTCATCGACATAGCCGGTCTTCATGGCCTCGAAAGCGCCTTCGGTGCCCAGGGTGCCGATATAGATATGGCCCAACGCCACCGCCACCAGCCCCAGGGAGCCGATGGCATGCACCATGTTGGCCCACTGCATGGTGTCGCGCCCTTGATCGAAGTTAGGAAAATCCAGGACTAGACCGCTCGCCACCACCAGCAGTCCCACGCTGGCAAGCAGCCAGTACCATGCCTTTTCCCCGGCATTGGCAAATCCCGCGTCCGGGTGTGCCTTGCCGACGATACCGCCCCCTTGTTTGAACCAGGTCCAGTCGTGTTTCTTGGGAATATTGATGGTCAACCATTTGGCCAGCACCAGGATCAACATGATGCCGAACAGCGGCCCCAGATAGTTGTGTATCAACTTGGTGCCCGAGATCATCGGCGCCCAGAAGCCGTCGCCGAACAGCGGTCGAAACACGAACTTGCCATACAGCAGGTTGAGTCCGGTCAAGGCCAAGGCAATGAACAACGTCGCCAGAGTCCAGTGCATTGCCCGCTCGATAGCGGTCCAGCGCAGCATCCTGCGTCCGGTGCGAGGGTTATCGAGGGTCTTCTTGCCGACGATCAAGTAGAAGACGAGGATAATCGCCAGCATACCGCCAACGGCGATCAGCCCCCCCGGGGATATCCAGCGATTGCGAACCTGACGCCAGTACTCGCCACTCTGATTGATCAGGTTGTAGGTGGAGTCGGCCCGAGTGTCGATGAAATCCTCGCCGTCTCTCACCTGGCGCCAGGTATCGGCGGTCACCGGCCCGACCGATGTCGCTATTTCGCCCTGAGGCGTCCAGCCCTCGCCGCGGGATTGAGACTGTTCTTCCGCCACGACGACAGAACTCAGTGCGAAGGTGAATAACAGCAAGGTTGCCACCTGCAATAAGTGCCGCGAAAGCCTAGTGAGTGACCGCATGATCGCCTCCTTACCCTTGACGGGTCGCATCGTAGGCCAGGTTATCGACCGATGCGCCCTGGCGCTGGCTGCGCTCGCGACGCTGATTGCCCGACCAGGCGCCGTCCTCGTGACCGCGCTGCACGACGCGCTGACGGAAGATGTCGGCGACCTCCTGGGCATCGCCGGCGAGCAGTGCCTTGGTCGAACACATCTCGGCGCACAACGGAAGTTTGCCCTCGGCGATGCGGTTGGCACCGTACTTTTCGTACTCTTCTTCCTTGGTTTCCGCTGGGCCACCCGCGCAGAAGGTGCACTTGTCCATCTTGCCGCGCTCGCCGAAGGCGTTCTGTTTGGGGAATTGTGGCGCGCCGAAGGGGCAGGCATACAGACAGTAGCCGCAGCCGATGCATAGATCCTTATCGTGCAATACGATGCCATCGTCGCGCTGATAGAGTGTCTCGGTCGGACAGACGGCAATACAGGGCGCATCGTCGCAGTGCATGCAGGCCACCGAAATGGAGACTTCCGTGGGTTCGCCATCATCGATGGTGACTACTCGGCGGCGCTGGATGCCCCAGGGCACTTCGTTGGCATTCTTGCAGGCGGTGACGCAGCCGTTGCATTCGATGCAGCGCTCCGCATCACACATGAATTTCATTGTCGCCATGTTCTTCTCCTCATCGGGAGCGAGACGATCCTCGCTCCCGAATGTCGCTGTCGGGTCGTTAGTTCAAGCGGCTCAGGCGGTGGCCTTCTCAAGACGACACAAGGTGACTTTGGTCTCCTGCATCTGGGTTACGCTGTCGTAGCCATAGGTCGTGGCGGTGTTGGCCGCCTCGCCCAGCACATAGGGCTGAGCGCCTTCCGGGTAATGACTCGCCAGACTCTTGCCCTCGAACACGCCGCCGAAGTGGAAAGGCATGAACACCACATCGCGACCGACGCGAGGGGTGACCATGGCCTTGATCTTCACACGACCGCCTTCAGCGCCTTCGAGCCAGACCATGTCGTCGTTCTCGATGCCCAGATCGTTGGCCAGCGCCGGATTGATCTCGACGAACATCTCCTGCTGCAACTCGGCGAGCCAGGACATGGAGCGGGTCTCTTCACCACCGCCTTCGTATTCCACCAGGCGTCCCGAGGTCAGGGTGATCGGGTAGCGCTCGCTGACGTCGTTCTCCTGGATCGAGCGGTAGAGGGTCGGCAGACGATAAAGCGACTCGAAATCGTCCCAGGTCGGGAACTTCTCGACCAAGTCGCGCCGTGCCGTGTACAAGGGTTCGCGATGCTTGGGAATGGGGTCCGGGAAGGTCCATACCTCGCAGCGCGCCTTGGCATTGCCGAAGGGCGCGCAGCCGTGATCAATGGCGACCCGCTGTATACCGCCGGAAAGGTCGGTCTTCCAGTTCTTGCCTTCCGCGGCCGCCTTTTCCTTGTCGCTAAGCTCTTCCCACCAGCCCAGTTGCTTGAGCATCTCAGCGGTAAATTCCGGATAGCCGTCATTGAGATCCGAGCCTTTGCTATAGACGCCATCCGCCAGCAGGCTCACACCGTCGCGCTCGACGCCGAAGCGGGCACGGAAGGTCAGGCCACCTTCCTTGACCGGCTTGCTGGTGTCGTAAAGCAGAGGTGTGCCGGGATGATTCATCTCGGCGTTGCCCCAGCAAGGCCAGGGTAATCCATAGTAGTCGCCATCCGCCGGACCGCCTTCGGCCTGCATGGTGCGAAAGCTGAAGGTATGCCAGTTCTGCTGATGGCTCTTGAGACGCTCCGGACTCTGGCCAGTGTAGCCGACCGTCCACATCCCTTTGTTGAACTCTCGGGTGATGTCCTCGACCAGGGGTTCGTTGCCGTTGACCTTGATGTGTTTGCATAGCTGTTCGGCAAAGCCTAGTTTCTTGGCCAACAGATACATGATCTCGTGGTCGGGGCGCGACTCGAACTGCGGCTCGATGACCCGGTCGCGCCATTGCAGTGCCCGGTTGGTGGCGGTGACGCTGCCGGTGGTCTCGAACTGCGTACAGGCGGGCAACAGGTAAACGCCATCGCTGCGATCGTGCATGACCGCGGCAACGGTAGGGTAGGGATCGACGATGACCATCAGCTCGAGCTGATTCATGGCCTTCTTCATTTCCGGGCCGCGGGTCTGAGAGTTGACCGCATGACCCCAGTAGAACATCCCCTTCAGGCTGGTGCGCTGGGCGATATTCTCGTCCTTTTCCAATACGCCATCGATCCAGCGGGACACGGTGATGCCGTCGCTGTACATCGGCGGTCCACCGGCATATTCGGTCTGATCGAATCGGCTCTTGAGCCATTCATACTCGACGTCCCAGATTTCCGCCCAGTGCTGCCAGGCGCCTTCGGAAAGGCCATAATAGCCGGGCAGGGAGTGGGACATTAGGCCCAGATCGGTGGCGCCCTGGACGTTGTCGTGGCCGCGGAAGATGTTGGCGCCGCCGCCGGATTTACCGATGTTGCCCAGCGCCAGTTCGAGAATGCAGTAGGCGCGGGTATTGTTGTTGCCGGTGGTGTGCTGGGTGCCGCCCATGCACCACACGATGCAACCGGGGCGATTGTCCGCCAGGCGTTTGGCAACGTCGTACATCTCGGCTTCCGGCACCCCGGTCACGGACTCGACCACGTCCGGGGTGAAGGCGGCCACTTCCTTGCGCACCTTGTCCATGCCGTAGACCCGCTGTTCGATGTAGGTCTTGTCTTCCCAGCCATTTTCGAAGATGTGCCACAAGAGACCCCACACGTAGGCGACATCCGAGCCCGGGCGCAGACGCACGTACTTGGTGGCCTTGGCAGCGGTGCGAGTGAAGCGTGGATCGACCACGATGATCTCGGCGTTGCTGCGTTCCTTGGCCAGCAAGATGTGCTGCATGGCCACCGGGTGGGCTTCGCAAGGGTTGGAACCAATGAACAGAATCGAACGGCTGTTCTGCAGGTCGTTGAGCGAGTTGGTCATCGCCCCATAGCCCCAGGTATTGGCCACCCCGGCCACGGTGGTGGAGTGACAGATACGCGCCTGGTGATCGGTGTTGTTGGTGCCGAACAGGGCGGCGAACTTGCGCATGAAGTAGGCCTGTTCATTGCTGAACTTGGCCGAGCCCAGCCAGTAGACGCTGTCGGGACCGTGCTTGTCGCGCAGTTCGAGCACCTTGTCGCCCACTTCCTCGATGGCCTGCTCCCAGGAAAGGCGTTTCCACTCGCCGCCTTCGAGTTTCATCGGATATTTGAGGCGCCGGGAAGAGTGGCCATGTTCGCGTAGCGAGGCACCCTTGGCGCAATGGGCGCCGCGATTGATGGGATGATCGAAGGCGGGTTCCTGTTTGGTCCAGACGCCTTCCTGCACCTCGGCATAGACGCCGCAACCCACCGAGCAGTGAGAGCAGATGGTGCGCTTGGTTTCGATGGGCGCATCCGAGACCTGAGTTTTTTCCTGGGCATCGGCGCGACGCATCATGGTGTTGCCCATGAAGCCTGCCGCTGCCAGGCCGCCGGTGGCGACACCACTGCGTTGCAGGAACTGGCGGCGTGTGACGCCGAGTCCCTTGCCAATGGGTTCGACGGGCTGAGCGGATTTACGTGTCAGTCGCATGATAACGAATCCTCGGTTGAGCGCTCAGTCGCGCAGGGTGGCGTAGAAGGCGCGGACATGATCGGTCTCGCGATACAGACGTGGCTGATCGATGGCATCGCCGGGATCGTCATCCTTGCTCCTGGCGTGAACGAAGGTGGCATTGCCGAGACCGGCGGCAGCCCCCGCGGCGGCGGTGCCCAGGCCTAGAACCCTTAGAAAACGACGGCGCCCAAGGGTCGGTTGGCTGGCGGGTTTGTCGGGTGTGTGGCTCATGGCGATTTCCTCAGCACATCATTGTTGATAGCGACGTTCTGCCCCAACGCAGTCAAGGCGTCGAGGGGTCGTGTCGTGATGAATCAGGTGAATCGAATAGGGTAGTAGAGGCGATAGCGCGTGGCGTTTCGTCAGGTACGTTCAGTGCAGCCTCCTGCTGCAAGAAAGTGTGGCCCAACTGGCCGACACTGGCATAGAAAGGGGTATCGACCCGGGCGAGGTCGGTCATGAAGTCGCTGCCCCAGGAGGCCAGATGGCGTTGAAAGAAAATCGCCTGCTGCTCGGGGTCGCTTTCGATGAGCATGGCCATCACCTCGAGCATGGCGGCGATGTGATCCTCCGGCTCCTTGACGTCCGGGGCGCGTTCAAAGCCCAGACGCTTGAGATCGCGGCGTAACTCGACCAGCGGCATCTCCATTAACGAGCCGGTCAGATACCAGGAGGCATAGGGCACCAGCTCGCCCTGAATGACTCCGATCAGATGACGAAAGTGGGCGCGCTCCAGGCCTTCGGGGCGCGCCGTGGCCGCCGCGAGGGTAAGGGCCTTCCAGGAGGTCTTAAGATCGCCATTGTCCTCGATGATATCGAGGTCTGCCAGAAAGCCGAGCAGATCCGCATCCGGCGCTTCTCTCAGAAGCCGTGCCAGCAAACGGTAGATGTCGGCACGCAAGCCATCGTGGCCGCTGAGCCTGAGCGCCGCTTCATCACTCGTCTCTTCATCACCCGTCGCTGTCATGGTCTCTTCCATCAGTTCACCGGCATCGCCGGTCCCCGTCGTGTTCATATCTTCAACTGCGCCTCGGGATTGCGAGCCATATCGCGCCAGACGTCCTTGACTCGACAATCTTCGCACATCTCCAGGCGGCGTATCGCATCGCCGGCGAAGTAGGGATGATCGACGAGCTTGGCCTTGATGCTGGCGATCGTGCTCGAGGTGGCAAAGGGTTTGCCGCAGCTGATGCAGGCGAAGGCGTCTTCCTCCTTGCATACTCGAGCGGTGTTACGCGCTTCGAGATCGCTGAGAAAGCCTGGCAACAAGGTGATGGCATTCTCGGGACAGGCGTTGTCGCACAGACCGCACTGCACACAGTCCGCTTCACGAAACCCAAGCCGTGGGGAGTTGTCGCCCCCGCTCAGTGCCGATGTCGGGCATACCGCGACACAGGCCATGCAAAGCGTGCAGGCGGCTTCATCCACCTTGATGGCACCAAAGGGCGCGCCGCTGGGGACAGGTTCACGGCGAGCGCTGGGTTGACCTTGGCTGCCCAGATAATCGATGACCGCGTTGAGTCGATCGCGTTTATGGGCTGTCAGGTCGGGCTCTTCTCGTGCAATCAGACAATCGAAACGCGCCGGGGCGTCGCGCACAGTCGTCGACTCATCGAGGGTGATGATGCGTAGCGGATCGTGGCCGAGGGCGGAAAGTAACGTACGCGCCTGGTCGAGTTGATCGTCTATTAAGAGGGATAGGCTCTCGGGAAGGCCCGCATGACGCTGAATACGTACTTCCGCCGCGCCATCGGCGATGCCCGCCAGCCAGTGTTCGAGACCGGCGGCACCCAGCTCCTCCAGGGGTATATCGAGCACATGAGGCGCTGCGGGCGTCGGTTCCTGTTCTAGCCAGGCTTGATCGCAGAAGCGCAGGACCGGTGCCACGCCGCCTGCCTGACGATAGGCGGCGAGCAGACGCCGAACGAAATCGAGCTGACGCTGAGGCTGTGGGAGCAAGTACTGAATGGCGCCGGTGGGGCAGGCGCTGGTGCAGCTACCGGCACCGTGACAGAGATAGGGGTCGATCTCGATCCAGGACTCGATGCGCCGCTTGACGCTCTTGATGGCATCCGCGGGACAGACGTCAAGGCAGCGGATGCAGCCGCTCTGGCCGCGACCGGCGTGAGCACAGATGTCATGGTTGATCTGGAAATACTTGGGCTTCTCGAACTCGCCCACGCTGTCGGCCAGGGTAGCGAGCGCTTCGTCATAGGCGACAGTATCGATGCCGACCGCATGATAGCCCGGCGGCGGCAGCTGCAGGTCGAGGTGGGCCGGTGTGTTCAGATCCAGCACCAGATCGAAGTGATCGCGCCGGATACAGGCCCGGGCGAGGTTGAGTGCCGGCGCATCCTCAACGGCAATCTCCGCCTGGAAGGCGCCGAGATAGCCGCTCAGTCGCAGATGGCGGGCCTGGTAGCAGGGTAACGCCTCCGTGGCTCGATAGGCTTGAGCGATGCCCTCCGATTCGGTAACCGGCGTGGCGGCGGTGATCAACAAGGCGATCGAGCCAAGCGTGCCGGCATCCTGCAAACGTTGGGCAGCCAGTCGTGCGTCACGTTCACTACCGATGATCAGTAAGTGGCCGTGACTGCGATAGCTGATGCTGCTGGGCGTCAGGTTGACCGGCCAGGATACCTGCGCATAGGCCGCGTCTTTGGCCGCGCGATCGCGGGACGGGTCCAGCGATGCGGCGGGAATACGATTCGCCATGTCACCTCAATACGTTACGGTCTAAAAGATAGCGGCGAATAATAATTTTATAGGTGGTCGCTAGATCGAGACCATCGCCGGAATCCTTGATCCTTGAATAGTTAAGCAGGCTTGAGACCTGAGTCCTGGTAGGCAAACTCCGGTAAAAGGAAGACGAGCGGTAAGCCGAAGCCGCGACGCAGGTAAAGTTGTATCAAACTGACCGGTCAATGGATCGTGCTGGGTCAAAAGCGCTACGTGAAGTCTCTTTATCCGGATCATTGTTCTGGTGCTCATTGGTCAGCGCCGGTTCATTGGCGGCATGTGCCGCCTCTTGCGTTCTCTCGGGCGCGGGGATCTTCGAGGCGTTTTCATCGGTAGCGGTTTCGCTACTCGCCGTTTCGTCGGCGTCCTCCGTGAGCTTGTGCATCCAGCGCCTTAACTGTGCTGCGTTCTCTCCGCTGAGTTTGCGCATTTTCGTGAAATCGTGATCGTAATCGTCGAGCCCGTCTCTCTGATTATAGCTTTCTGCCGCGAACATGCGACGTAGCGCACGGCGCTTGAGTGACGGGCTGACCCCGGCTTGCAGAAAGGCGCTCAAGTCGCTCCCCGGGGCGAGCGTATCCGGGTCCGGTAGCTGAGCGTCGATCGTATCCGCCAGGCTATCGGGCTGAAGCTGGGGCTGCGCTGCCTCTTGTTCCTGCAGGACCGCCGGAGCGTGCTCTTCCCCCGGTGTTGGCGATAGGCCAACGTCCGGTGATGCTCTTTCGTTTTCTAGGTCGGCGGGCGTCTGGATCGAGGCTGGGGTATGCTCGTCACGTTCATGGTCGGCTTCCAGTCCGCGCTTGCGCCGGGACCAACGTTCGAAACGACTCATGCCTGATTCTCCCGGGCACGACCAGCGCCCTTGGGTTTCTTCTTGCGTCCCTCTTCCGGTGCCTCGCCGTGACGAGCCAAATAGGCTTCGATCCATAGCTGAATGGCCAGCGGCATCGGGGTGTCGAGCACCAGCCAGTCGCCATCCATCCAGCCCGCCGCCACTTCCTGGCTGGCGGTGATGGCACTAGCGCTTGCAAAGCCCTGACTTTCTTCACAACGCAGGAATAGCCGTGGATGTTCGGCAGACAGGTTGTGGCGGTAGGCGCTACGCTCGGTCATGTAAAGTTGTAAATCGAGCGCCTGTGGGCCTTGATCGCCGGGCTCTAGCTCGGCGACATGCCATTGCGTCATGCTGAAACCCTTGACCGTGCGCTGTTCGGAGGCAAGCTGCACATTCAAGGTACGTAGGCTGGTGCTGGTCATAAGGAGAGGCCCCTGATAAGTGCAATGCGATGCTTGACTGGTTGGAACGCAACCACACCCGATATAGTGATCAAGCTGTCGCCATGTGTCTACTAGCGCTACGTCATCCCGGCGCTGCACCGGCCTATCCTCGAACTATCAACGAGTTGTCACTGAAGTGTATCCAGGCGAACAGGAGAACGCGTGCCATGAGCCCAATCAGTGTGAGTCAGGCGCGTTTGCCGACCACCGTGGAAATTGCCGTCACCGATGAATATGGCGAGACTCGACAACAGGCCATCGCGGCCGAGCGGGCATTGACGCTGTATCTCAATCGGCGCGAGATCGTCACCTTGATGACCCTGGGGGCGGAGCCTGAAGCGCTGGTCGTCGGTTATCTGCGCAATCAGGGGCTGATTGCGCGTCGGGAGGATCTTCAGGCAGTGCAGGTCGACTGGGACGTGGAAGCTGCAGCGGTCGTCACCCGGCATCAGCCGGAGGATCTCGAGGCCCGGCTGGCGCAGCGTACCGTGACCACCGGCTGCGGTCAGGGCACCGTGTTCGGGCGCTTGCTCGATGCCACCGCGCTCAAACCGCTGCCTCATACCCGCTTGGGGCAATCCATGCTTTATCGCCTGCTCGATAACCTGGGTGCCTATAACGAGACCTATCGCAGTGCCGGGGCGGTACACGGCTGCGCCCTGTGCCATCAGGATCGGGTGCTCGATTTCGTCGAGGACGTGGGTCGGCACAATGCGGTGGATACCCTGGCGGGACGGCAATGGCTGTATGCGGATGACGCCTCGATGGCCGCTATCGACGACGCGGACATCTTCTACACCACAGGCCGTTTGACCTCGGAAATGGTACTCAAGGTGGCTCAGATGGGCATCAGTGTGCTGGTATCCCGTTCCGGCGTGACCCAGAAGGGCGTCGAGCTGGCGCAGCGTTTCGGGGTGCTGTTGGTTGCCCGGGCCAAGGGCAAGCACTTTCAGGCGATCCATGGCGCTGACCGATTGATACTCGATAGCCCGCCGCCGCGGCGACCCGGAGACCGGGCGAGCCATCGATCGCGTAATCAAGCGGCTCAGAACAAACGCCGACAGGAGAAGGCGCAGTGAGCGAGGCGGACAATCCATTTCTCAATGTTCACCAGGTTGCAGAGCTTTTGCATCTCAACGAGAAGAAGATCTATCAGCTGGCCAGCGATGGGGTGATACCGGCCACCAAGATCACCGGTAAATGGTTGTTTCCGCGCCGACTGGTGGAGCATTGGATTCTCGAATCCTGCCATCACGGCGTATTGGCGGATCGCTTGATGATCACCGGCAGCGACGATCCGCTGCTGGCGGCCATGGTCATGCGTCTCAACCAACAGCAGCGCGGCCAGGCGTTCTATGGGTACAGCGTCACCGGCACGCAACTGGGGCTGGAGCTTTTGTCCCAGGGCAGGGCGGATGTCTGCGCCATCCACTGGGGGCGTGCCGAGGAGAGCGAGTTGCGCCATCCGGCGTTGATTCGTGGGCACCAGGGCTATCGCCATTGGACGATGGTACGCCTGTTCCGTCGTTCCCAAGGGTTGATCATTCGCAGTGAAGATCGTCATCTGTCGCTGAGCCCTCGGGGGCTTTCGCAAGGGGTGTCTCAAGGGCTTTCCGGCGCCAGTCGGCGCTGGGTAATGCGTCAGGAAGGGGCCGGATCGCAACGCTTTCTCAAGGAGTGGTTGGCAAGCCAGCAATTGCGCCTCGAGCAACTCAATTGCAACGCCATCGCCTATAGTGAACGTGAGGTCGCCTCGATGATTGCCCGCCACGAGGCAGATATCGGTCCGGGGACCTTGTCGGCGGCCAACGAGTTCGGCCTGGGCTTCATACCGGTAAGCGAGGAGGCCTTCGATCTGGTGACGCCGCGCAATGTCTATTTTCGCTCCTTGTTGCGTCAGCTGTTCGATTATATGGACAGTGCTGCCGGGCTCGCCCTGGCTCAATCCCTCGGCGGCTACTCCCTCGAGGAGTGCGGAAAATTGCTATGGCGAGGGGATGCCGTTCAGCACGATTGACGTTGGTCGAAGATGACCAGAAAACGCTTGTATTACAGGAGTAGGCCCATTAGCGTTGCTTAATCGTTGAATATATAAAACGAACACACCTGATAACCGTATAAAACCAATAGCCTAAGAGGTGGATTCTGATGACGGGTTCAACAACAGAACACAAGCTGGCGCGGGTGCTGGCGCGCAAGGATGTACTGGCGCTCGCCTTCGGTGCCATGATCGGATGGGGCTGGATCGTGCTGACCGGCAGCTGGATACAATCCGCCGGCAGCGTCGGGGCGATCACGGCGTTCGTGTTCGGTGGCATCGCTATCATTCTGGTGGGTCTGACCTACGCGGAGCTGGCCTCGGCGATGCCGCAGGTGGGGGGTGAGCACGTCTACAGCTATCGCGCCCTGGGCCATTTCGCCTCGTTCATCTGTACCTGGGCCATCGTGCTGGGGTATGTCAGCGTGGTGTCCTTCGAGGCCGTTGCGCTGCCCACCGTGGTCGAGCAGCTATTTCCCAACTATGCCGTAGGCCATCTGTGGACCATTGCCGGTTGGGACGTGACCGCCAGTTGGGTCGCGGTCGGGGTGATTGGGTCGCTGGTGATGATGTGGATCAATTACATTGGTATTCGTACCGCGGCGCTGGTGCAGAAGACGGTGACCCTGCTGATACTGGCAGTGGGTATCATGTTCATCACCGGCGCGCTTTTCACCGGGGACAGCGCCACCTTGCAGCCGCTGTTCAGCGTCGAGAATGGCGTCATCGGCGGCATCATGACGGTGCTGATCATGGTGCCGTTCATGTTCGTCGGCTTCGATGTCATACCCCAGGCCGCCGAAGAGATCAATCTGCCTTTCCGGGAAATCGGTCGAGTGCTCATGGCCTCCGTCATCCTCGCGGTGTTCTGGTATGCCTTGATCATTCTGGGCACCGCGCTGATGCTCGATTCGTCAGCACTGGCATCCAGCTCCCTGGCGGTACCGGATGCCATGCAGGCGGTGTTCGCTGCGCCCTGGGCCGGCAACCTGATGGTGCTGGCGGGTATCGCGGGCATCATTACCAGCTGGAATGCCTTCTACATCGGTGGTTCCCGGGCGATCTTTGCCTTGGCCCACGCAGGGATGCTGCCGGCCTTTCTGGCCAAGCTGCACCCCCGTTACCGGACACCGACCAACGCCATTTTGATGATCGGCATCTTGTCGAGCATCGCGCCTTTCTTCGGCCGACCGACCATGGTCTGGCTGGTCGATGCCGGTGGGCTGGGCATCGTCATCGCCTATCTATTCGTGGCCTTGTCATTTCTGGTGTTGCGTTACCGGGAGCCCCAGCTCGAGCGTCCCTTCATGGTGTCTCAGGGAAAGCTGGTCGGCGGATTTGCCGTCGCCCTGTCCTTGGGCATGGTGGTGCTCTATCTGCCCGGTAGTCCGTCGGCGTTGCTGCCGGTGGAGTGGGTCGTGTTCGGTGGCTGGATGATTCTTGGACTGATCATGTATGCCTGGTCTCGGGCGCGCTACGGAGCAGACTACGCCGAGAAAGTGATGCAGCGTGAACTGGCGGGGGATGATCCGTACCTCGGCCGGTAGAAGGCCGCAGGAGGAGCCCCGTGACTTTTTGAATCGGGGGCTCCGTCCTAAACGATCTCGGTGGCGGTGCAGACCGACAACACCGTGGCATCCTCTTCGCTGATCGAGATCAGGGCGTGCCCCATGTCGCTGTCGAAATAGAGGCTGTCGCCCTGTTCGAGACGCAAGGGCTCGTAGAATTCGGTATAGAGCAGCGCACAGCCGTCGAGCACGATCAGAAACTCTTCGCCATCGTGGCGAACCCACTCGCTGAACTCCCGAAAATCCCGCGCCCGCACGATGGTCTTGAACGGGATCATGCGCTTCTGAGCCAATTGACAGGACAGCAGTTCATGTTCGTAGGTCGGCGTCGGGTGCTGTTGCCCGCCACCGCGTCGCGTCAGATCGCGCCGACCCAGCGTATGGGGTTGCGATTTGGGTGGGCTGAGCAACTGCGGTAGATCGATTCCAAGCCCATTGATGAGTTTCTGTACGGCGGTGAAGGTCGGTGATATCTGATCGTTCTCGATCTTGGACAGCGTCGAGCGAGCGAGTCCGGTGCGCTGACTGACATCCTCCAGGGTCCATCGACTGGCCAGACGAATTTCCTTGAGTCGTTCGCCCAGGCGCATCGGTTCGACGAACGGCTTGCGGCCCGAGGCAATGCGCAGAGCGGCATCCTGATCGTTGGTGACGGACATGACGGATTCACTATAGGAAACAAAGTTTCTTGAATCTTAGCATATCCGTTGCGCGATGCGCTTACCTGACGGTCGCCAAGCGCTCTTCCGCCAATGTCTAGCCTTTGGCGATCGGGGCATCGTAACGGCACGCCCCCTCGCTTTGTTTCTCATGATAGGGCAGGCCCAGCAACGCCTTGACATGGGCCGTGGCGCTTCTGCCGAGGGCCTCCGGGTTGTAGCCTCCCTCGAGTACCGACACCAGGCGGTGGCCGGCATAGCCTCGGGCGACGTCCATGGCCAGGTTGGTAATCCAGTAATAATCCTCGTCTTCCAGGCAGATATCCGCCATCGGATCTTCTCGATGTGCGTCGAAACCGGCGGAGACCAGAATCAGCTCCGGCTTATGGGCCTGCAGCGCCGGCAACCAGTCGCGTTCGATGGCATGGCGAAAGGTGCGGCTGTCGCAGCCGGCATCGAGAGGCGTGCACACCACGTTGTCCGCTTCGGGACGCAGGTAACGCCATGGATAGAAAGGGTATTGATAGCTGGTACAGATGAGAATGTCGGGGTCGTTGGCGAAGATATCGATAGTACCGTTGCACTGATGGACATCGAAATCGAGGATGGCGATACGCTTGAGGCCGTACTTCGCGCGCGCATGGGCCGCTCCCACGGCAACGTTGTTGTAGAAACAAAACCCCATCGCCTCCGTGGCCTCGGCGTGGTGACCCGGCGGGCGCACGGCACAGAACACGTTGTCCGCCTGATGGCGGAAGACCTGGTCGATACCACGTACTACGGCGCCCGACGCCAGACGCGCAACCTTGAGACTGTCCGGGTTCATGAAGGTGTCGTTGTCGAGATTGGTCAAGCCGTGGCAGGGAACACACTTGTCCAGTGAGCGAAGATGGCGTTGTGGGTGAACCAGCATGAGCTGTTCGTCGGTGACCGATTTTGCCTCGGACTGCATGGTCTGTTGCAGGATGCCTTCGAGGGCCAGGCGTGCGTGTATCGCGTCCAGACGCTTGGGGCTCTCCGGATGCTCCGGGCCCATATTGTGAAGAACGCAATGAGGATGAGTAATAAAGGATGTAATCATGGCCGCTCTCCACACTGTTATGATGCAACATTAATCGGCAATGCGACTTGCACGACAGTGTCCTTAAGTCGTACACAAGCAGAGTCTTTCTATTGAGGAGATCGTCGTGGGCACGCGTTTTCTGCGTAATTTCTTCGAACCAAGCACGCTGGCCGTGATCGGCGCCTCCGAGAAGAGCCATTCGATGGGCGGGCTGGTGCTCAGAAATCTTCAGGAAGGAAAATTTCCAGGAACACTCTGGGCCGTCAACCCCAAGGGCTATGATACCGTCTTCAGCACTCCATGCGTCAGGAGAGTGCAGGACCTGCCGCGAGCGCCGGATCTGGCGATCATCTGCTCACCGGTCGTTACCGTGCCGGCTACCATCGAGCAACTGGGTCGTCTTGGGGTGAAGGCGACGATGGTACTGTCCGGTGGATCATTTCTGGACGAGAGCACGTCGCAGGAAGGTTCCATTCGAGAACGCATGCTGGCCGCCGCAAGGCGTTCCGGCATTCGGGTACTGGGCCCTGAGTGCATGGGCCTGATCGTGCCGGGGCGCCATCTCAACGCCACCTATTCCAGCCAGCCGGTCAAGGCAGGCAAGGTTGCCTATCTGGGGCAGTCGGGCATGCTCGGCAATGCCATGATCGATTGGGCCGTCGGGCAGGGCATCGGGTTCTCCCATCTGGTGACACTCGGGGACAGCGTCGATGTCATGCTTCCCGATTTGATCGACTATATCAATCAGAACTCCCCGGCTCAGGCCATCTTGCTGCACCTCGAGCGTGTCAGCGACGCCCAGCATCTCATGACGGCGCTGCGGGAGGCGTCACGCAACCGCCTGGTATTGGCGATCAAGAGCGGTCGTACGGAGCAATCGGATTTATCGGGGCTGCCGGCGACGCCGGGAATTGTCAATCGCGATAGCGTGTTCGAAGCTGCATTGGCCCGGGCGGGGGTGGTGCGCGTCGACAATTCCGATGAGTTGTTCGATGCGCTCGGCACCCTGTCACGCATGCGACCGTTGCGTGGGGATCGATTGGCGATCGTTGCTAATGGGCTGGGGCCGGCGCTACTTGCCATCGATCGCTTGATCATGGCCGGTGGCAAGTTGGCCCAATTCACTGACACGACACGACAGGCCCTGCTGGACAGTGATTTCGACATGAGTCTGCCCGGTAGCAATCCGGTGGATCTTGGGGGTAACGCCACACCGGAGAAGTTCGTCGGCGCATTGGAAATCATTGCCGCCGATGCCAACGTCGATGCGGTGCTGGTCGTGCATGCACCGACACGCATGGCACCCTCGAAAATTACTGCGGAGGCAGTGGTCGCTCATCGCAAGCGCTTCAAGCGTAATCTGCTGACCAGTTGGATGGGGTTGGAAGAGGCGCTGTCGGCCCGTCACGAATGCCATCTGGCCGGTATTCCGACCTATATCTCTCCGGAAAAGGCGGTCAAGGCCTTCATGCACATGGTGGACTATCAGCGAGTGCAGGCGCTGCTACAGGAGACGCCACCCAGTTTGCCCTTCGGTACCACCGCCGACATCCGCCAGCGCTGTCATAAATTGATTGCCGAGGCCAGGGCACGGGGGCGCGATCGCCTTAGCCACCAGGAAACCGGCGAAGCGCTTCAGGCCTACGGCATTTCTACGGCCGCAAGCCGTTATGTCGCCAATGCGGAGGAAGCAGCAGCGGCTTTCGAGGAACTGCAGGAGCCACTAGGACTCAAGGCGGTCCATGAGCAGGGCTGTCTGCCTTTTCATTACGATAAGCACCCGCGTAAACCCTCTTCTGGCTTGCTGCAGGATTTGAACAGCGCTGCCGAGGTGGCCAAGGGGGTGGAGCGTCTTCGGGAGGAAGTGCAAACACAATATCCCGGGAGTCAGATATACAGCTATTGCCTGCAACCGATGCAGCGTGGCAAGCACTCCATCCAACTGTGCGCAGGCATCACCCGGGATCCGGTATTCGGGCCGGTCATCGTGTTTGGTATCGGGGGGTATCGAACCAACGTACTGGCCGATCGCCATGTGGCCCTGCCACCGTTGAACATGACCCTGGCGGGTGACTTGATCGCCAACACCCATGCCGGCAAATTGATTCTCGAACATTCTCGCGACCCACAGCGGGATCTCGACAGGATGTGTCAGCTACTGGTCAAGCTCTCGCAGATGGCGTCAGACTTGCTCGAATTGCGGGGCCTGGAAATCAATCCGCTATTGCTCAATCGCGACGGGATGATCGCCGTAGACTTTGCCATGGATCTGGGTGTGCCGGCCCGCCATGCCATCATGCCTTACCCGGAGGAGCTGCGAGAGTGGGTGAGGTTGAAAAACGACATGCAGGTCGAGATCCGCCCGGTGCGCGGCGAAGATGCGCCACTGATTACCCGCTTTCATTCGCAGCTCTCCGAGGAAAGCATTCGTTTTCGCTATTTTCATAATAAGGCCGACTTGACCAAACGCGACCTGGCGATGCTGGCGCAGATCAACTATGACCGCCAGATGGCATTCATCGCCGAACATACGCGCAACGATGGCGAGAAAGAGATGCTTGGGGTGGTTCGGGTGTGGAACGATCCGGACAATATACGCACGGAATTTTCCGTCATCATCCGCGATGACATGCAAGGGTTAGGCTTGGGTAGCCTGCTGATGAAGAAGATGATCGGCTACTGCAAAAGCGTGGGTACTCTGGAGATGATCGGCAAGATCATGGTCGACAATCATCCCATGCGTGGCTTGATGAAGCATCTGGGATTCAGGTTGCATTACAACATGGAAGAGCAAGTAGTGGATGCGGTATTGCGGCTTAATGAACCCACCAGTGATTGGCAGCGTCATCGTCTGGAAGCTCAGCCCTGATCACTTGGCATCAGGCGAGGATGGGCATCGAGCGTGAAAGCGCCGATTTGATACTCCCCGAGCGACCCCGTATGATAGCGATCGCATAAATATGGGTTATCAAAAGCCAGTTTAACCATCACAAGGTGATATAATAAGGGTCGATTAGACGTGTTTTATCACTGTGATCTCAGGCATTTTCTTATAAATCGTTCGATACAGATAATCATAGACCGGATGAATCGATGAGCGAAACCGACAATATCAAGATCCAGGTGCGTGGCTTGAGTAAGGTCTTCGGCAGTCACCCGAAAAAGGCCCTGGAGTTACGCGACAAGGGGATGAAGCGTCCGGAAATTCTGGAAAAGACCGGGCAGACACTGGGTTTATCCAACATCAGTTTTGACGTCAATGAAGGCGAGTTGCTCGTCATCATGGGGCTCTCGGGCTCAGGCAAGTCGACGTTGATTCGTTGTCTCAATCGACTGATCGAGCCCACGGAAGGCGATATCGTCATCGACGATGAAAATATCCCCAAGCTCAGCGAAAAAGAGCTATTGGAATGTCGCCGTCGTCACTTCTCGATGGTCTTTCAGCATTTTGCCCTGTTTCCTCACCGCACCGTTCAGGGAAATGCAGAGTTCGGTCTGGAGATTCGCGGTTTCGACAAGGCCGAGCGCGCGCAGAAGGCACGAGAAGCGCTCCATCAGGTCGGCCTTGAGGGCTGGGAAGACTCGATGCCCAGTCAGCTTTCCGGTGGCATGCAGCAGCGTGTGGGGCTAGCCCGGGCGCTGGCCAACGATTCCACCGTTCTACTGATGGATGAGGCCTTTTCGGCGCTGGACCCGTTGATCCGCAAGGATATGCAACAGGAACTGCTCGAACTCCAGAATCGCATGAAGAAGACCACCATCTTCATCACTCACGATCTGGACGAGGCGCTGGCACTCGCCGATCGCATCATCCTGCTCAAGGATGGAGAAATCGTGCAGATCGGGACGGCAGAAGACATCCTGACCCATCCGGCGGACGACTACGTGGCACGTTTCACTGAAGGTGTCGACATGTCGCGTATTCTCACCGCCCGTCATGCCATGCGTCCGGTTCGTGCCGTGGCCCGGGACGACGACGGGCCACGTACCGTACTCCACAGGCTCAGTGAAAACGGGCTGGACTCCATTTACGTCACCGATCGACAGCGCAAGTTGCTGGGCTTGATCGGGGGCGAGGAGGCCGATCGCGCCGCTCGGGAAGGAAAGCAGAGCATTGACGGATTGATCAGCGACGATTTTCCCAAGGTTGGTCCCGACGAGCCGCTACACAACTTGTTCGCCATGTTTGGCGACAAGAGCTATCCAATCGCCGTGGTCGATGAAGATCAGCGACTCCTTGGCGTTGTCGTCAAGGGCGCGGTGCTGGCACAACTTGCTGAAGCAGGAGAACAATGATGGCTATCGAAATTCCCCGCATTCCGCTTGGCGATTGGATCGAAGCCGGGCTCGATTACCTGACCAGCGAGTATTCCGTGGTGACCCGAGGCATCTCGCGGATCACTCAGACCGGCATCAGTGCGCTCAACGATGCACTGATGTGGCTGCCTGAATGGGCCCTGATGGCGATCATTGCCTTGCTGTGCTGGCGCCTGTCGGGGATACGGCTGGCGATCGGGGCGGCACTAGGCTTGGCTTTGATCTGGAACATGGGCCTATGGTTCCCGATGATCGAGTCCCTGACCCTGGTGGTCATTGCCACCCTGGTGGCGGTGCTGATTGCGATGCCGGTAGGGATTTTTGCGGCGTTATCGGACAAGTTCTATGGCCTGATCATGCCGGTGCTGGATTTCATGCAGACCATGCCGGCCTTCGTCTATCTGATTCCGGCCATTCCGTTTTTCGGTATCGGGTCGGTGTCGGCGATCTTTGCCACCGTGATCTTCTCCATGCCGCCGGCGATCCGCTTCACGACCCTGGGCATCCGTCAGGTGCCCAAGGAGCTGGTCGAAGCCGCGGATGCCTTTGGCTCGACGCGTGGGCAGAAGCTGCTCAAGGTGCAATTGCCATTATCCTTGCCTACCATCATGGCAGGCATCAACCAGACGATCATGCTGGCGCTGTCGATGGTGGTCATCGCTGCCATGATCGGCGCGGATGGCCTGGGTAACGAGGTCTGGAAGGCGATTCAACGTTTGCGTCCGGGCGATGGCTTCGAGGCGGGTATCGCGGTGGTCATCCTGGCCATGCTGCTCGACCGCCTGACTCAGACCTTCCGTAAGACCAAGAAAACGCAGTAGCAGAAAGCTACGCTGTGAAGAAGTTGAATATCTGATCGAGATACTCGGTCAGCATTGGCAGGGAAGAGGCATTGGCAGGAAAGAGGCATCGATAGCAACGCTGCCTCTCAAACACAAAAGACGAGAAAGAGGAAATCATGAAAACAACCAGTGTAATGTCGCGTACGCTACAAAACGCCTCGTTGGCGGTGGTGCTGGGGCTGGGCACGATAGGTGGCGCCTACGCTCAGGATAAAGGCACGGTGACGCTTGCCTACGTTGAATGGTCCTCGACGGTCGCCTCGACCAATGTGATGCGTGCAGTGCTCGAACAGGCGGGATATGACGTCGAGATGTCGTCCTTGTCTGGCGCCTCGATGTGGCAGGCCATCGCCTACGGCGATGCGGATGCCACGCTGGCCGGATGGTTGCCCACGACCCACAAGAATTACTATGCGCAGACCAAGGACAAGGTGGTCGATACCGGCGTCAACCTGGACGGCACCAAGCTGGGGCTGGTGGTTCCCGAGTACACACCCATGGAATCCATCGAAGACCTTGGCGAGAACGCCGATCGTATTGATGGCGAGATCATCGGTATCGATCCCGGTGCCGGCATCATGGGGCTGACCGAGGATGTGCTGGATGAGTATGGGTTGGATCGTGATCTTCGTCTGCGCACCGGCAGCGGCGCGACCATGACAGCGGCCCTGAAATCGGCCATTCAGAATGAAGAGGATATCGTCGTCACTGGTTGGACGCCGCACTGGATGTTCGCCCGCTGGGATCTCAAATATCTTGACGACCCCAAGAATGTCTACGGGGGGGCCGAGCAGATCCACACCATCGTTCGTCAAGGTTTGAAGGAAGACATGCCGGGTGCCTATCAGATCCTGGATAACTTCGAGTGGACCGCCGAGGACATGGGCGAGGTCATGATGATGAACCAGGAGGAGGGTAGCGACCCCTACGAGAACGCGAAGAAGTGGGTGGAGAACCACCAGGACATGGTCAATGAATGGATAGGCGACGCCTCATAAGCCGATACATTTGTCATGTTCCATGAGCGACGAAGGCCCAATCATTTTTGGTTGGGCCTTCGTCATTAAGGCCTTCAAGGCGCCAGTCGTGCCTTGAACCATCCGTGGTCGTAAAGGCGGTAGCGCACCCGGTCATGCAGTCTATCCGGCTGCCCCTGCCAGAACTCGATCATTTCCGGTACGACGCGATAGCCACCCCAATGACGAGGGCGGGTTACGACTTGCCCGTCATAGACCATTTCAAACCGTTTCTTACGCTCTTCCAGCCATTCCCGGTCGGGTATTTCCACGCTCTGCAGTGCCGTCCAGGCCCCTAGTTGGCTATTGCGAGGGCGACTTTCGAAATAGCGATCGGATTCCGTGGCGTCGACTTGGTTGACATGACCTTCGATTCGTATCTGGCGCTGCACCGTGGGCCACCAGAAGACGATCGCCGCATGAGGCACATTGGCCAACTCACTGCCCTTGTGACTCTGATAGTTGGTGTAGAACACGAAGCCGCGCTCATCGAATCCCTTGAGCAGCACCACCCGCGCATGAGGTAGTCCTTGACTGTCAACGGTCGCCAGGGTCATGGCATTAGCGTCATCGGTTTCCTTGCTTAACGCCTCGTCCAGCCATTCCTGGAAGAGCGGCATAGGGTCGTCCGGAGTCGTCGCGGTATCAAGGCTACGCCCGCTGTAGTTGCGCCGAACATCGGCGATGTCGTGAGTCATGGCGTTCTCCTGGTATGTTCATAATCTTCGTCGCAAGCGGTCATAGGCTCAAGTTTAATGTTTCGCCGGTTTCTTCATGCAGGATACCAGCCCAACTGGACCATCAACATATAGAGTCCGGTTCCCCCTATGATCGATAACAAGGCGTTGCGGCGCCATAGGTGCAATACGACAACGGTGAGCGAGGCGATGATGACTGGTAAACCATTGGCGGCCATGTTCAATTGGCCCTCGGCAAGCGGCCGAAAATCGCGCAGGGCATAGACGACCAGTATCATCATCACCGCCGGCGGAAGATAGCGGCCCAAGTGCAGGATCAGTGGATGATCGGCGTGGCGCGACAGGGCGATGAAGGGCAGTACCCGGGTGGCAAAAGTGGCCAGAGCGCTGACGACGATGAACGCGATCAGTGTGGTGGTTTCCATCAGTTTGCCCCTTCGTTCTGGTCGATCCATCGATAGTGCACCAGGAGTATCAGGCTGGTGGCACCGATGGCGCCCAGCAACAGATGCTGTTCGGGTAACAGTATCAGGGCGCCGATCCCCGTGGCTAACGCGATGACGAAGGGCAAGGCACGACGCAAACGGCTTGCCTGCTCCAATGTGAGGACGATGAACAGCGCGGTCAGGGCAAACTCGATGCCGCGACTGTCGAAATCGAGCAGTGCCCCGGCAATGGCCCCTGCCAGTGTTCCCAGCACCCACCATAGCTGGTTCAAGAAACTGATTCGCCAGGCATTGGCGTGGTCTTCCGCGTCTTGCTGCTGTCGCCCTTGGTTGGTCAGTAGTGAATAGGTCTCATCCGTCAGCGCAAAGATCAGATAGGGCTTGCGCCATCCCGCTCCCTTGAAGCGCTTGAGCAGCGACAAACCGTAGAACAGATGTCGAGAGTTGAGCATGAAGGTCGCGACCGCGACCTCGAGGAGCCCCGCATGATTGGCCAGCAAGGTGACCGCCATGAACTGCCCGGCCCCAGCGTAGATGAACAAGGACATGACCAGCGCCATCCACCAGGGATGTCCAAGCTGCATGAACAGAATACCGAAAGCGGCTCCCAAGGGCAGATAACCGAACATCACGGGCAGGGTTTGCAGGCTGGCGTAACGCCATTGAGCGATAGAAGACAACGAATTCTTCCTTGATATCGGGGGTTATCTCGGGTAACTATTCTGTGTCATCGATCGCATCATTATATGAGCCTTGACCAATGAAGCGAAGGCCAATGTCGTGCAGGTTATCGAGGTGAAAGATGCACAGGATCTGGGTGTGGGACGTATGGGTGCGATTCTTTCACTGGACGCTGGTGCTCGCACTGATCGTATCGTTTTACACGATGAAGACGGAAGGCTATCCGCTGATGTTTCCCGTCGATTGGCACGCGCGAGCAGGATACACGGTGCTGGGGCTTTTATTGTTCCGCTGGCTATGGGGGCTTTTCGGGAGTCGCCACGCGCGTTTTTACAGCTTTCTGCGCTCACCATTCGCCTCCTGGCGCTATCTAGGACAGTTCCTTCGTGGTCGCGCCCCGAGTTATGCCGGGCATAATCCACTTGGCGGCTGGATGGTTCTGGTCATGCTGGTGTCGCTGACGTTGCAGGCAGGTAGTGGACTATTTCTGCACGACGACATCCTGTTCGAAGCGCCCCTGTATGGCAGCGTCAGCGATGCCACCACCAAGATTCTGATAACCGTTCACCATTACAATGGCAATTTTCTACTGGTCTTGATCGGCTTGCATCTCGTGGCGGTGATCGCGCATCGCTTCAAGGGGGAAAAACTGGTGGGAGCGATGTTCCATGGCCATAAATCGTTGGCTTCGAAGCCCGTCGACGGCCCGGGAACCCGGGCCGTGCAATGGCGCGCCGTGGTGATGCTTGTGCTGGCGGCCGTATTGGTCACGTGGCTATGGAATAGCTGAGACTCGAGAATAGTGGTTGATCACTATTCTGCGCGGTATTCATCGTGACAGTTCTTGCAGGTCTTGCCGGTATCCGCGACCTGTTTACGGAATACTGCAAAATCGTCCTGCTGAGCGACCTCGGCCAGCTTGGCCGTGGCATCTTGCATCTCTGTCTGCAGAGACTCGAAGTCGTCCTGGTTATCAGCGATCTTGGCGAGCGCATCGGTATTGACACCGTGCCCGTCATCACGCAGGGACCCTTCGATAAAGCCTTCCCAAGGCATTTGCGCTAGCATGGCGACTCGCTCTGCACGCATCCCGGCTTCTTCGGCATCGTAATCCATGTCTCCTTTGGCCATGGCCCCAAGCGGGCCGAAGTTCCAGCCCATCGTATGGAGGGCCGCCTGGCGATATTCGATGGCTTCCTTGATCTGTTTTTCATCCGCCGCCAGCGTGACTGTAGAGGTCACCAATAAAGAAGCGGCAATACCGAGACTCATCAAGACTTTCATCGATCTCTCCTTATCGTTTTATGCATCCTCGGCAGCGATTGGCCCGAGGGATAGGGCTGAATCCTTGCTGATTCAGACAACTTGAGGATAGCAGCAACCCGGGGATGCGAAAGACCGCCCGGAGTTAGCCGCGCAATTGACGGCTGCGCCAACGCGCGTAAAGCATGCTCGAAACGAACAGGGCCAGGCTTGCCACGACTTCCAACAACCCTAGCCAGGTTTTGCCGGGGAGCGTGGCCAGCATCACCCCCTGCATGAAATACAAAAGACTCACGAATGCCAACCAGGCATGACCACGGGGACGGCGTGTATAAAGGGTGGGGAAAAATAGAACCAGTGGCAAAACACGCACCAGGACCGGCAACAAGCCGCTACTGCTTTGAGCTTGTAACTGTAACCCCCCAATCAGCAAAAGTACCACCAGCGCGACATAGCTACCCAGTACCACCTGGCGAGTTCTTTGGGTTAGCAGTGCCGTTCCGTGGCGCTGTTCGAGTCCTTCCAGAACAGCGCGCATCATTTATCCTCACGCATCGTAAGAAGTGCCATGGCAAGCCTGGCAACGCGTTTACCCTGGGCGTGGGCAAGGGTGCGTTCGGTGTCGTCGACACTGCGATCACTGGCTGCGCCGGCTACATGGCTCGTGCCATAAGGCGTGCCGCCACTGGTGGTCTCCATCAGACCGCTTTCGCTGTAGGGCACACCCGCGTAGACCATGCCCTGGTGCAGTAGAGGCACCAGCATGGTGAGCAGTGTGGCTTCCTGCCCGCCATGCAGGCTGCCGGTGGACGTGAAGGCCGTTGCCGGTTTGTCGATCAGGGCGCCGTTGATCCATAGCTCGCTGGTGCTGTCCAGGTAATATTTTAGCGGTGCTGCCATGTTGCCGAAGCGGGTCGGGCTGCCCAGGGCCAGTCCAGCACAGTGGCGCAAGTCATCGAGGGTGGCATAGACGGCACCTTCGGCAGGGATGTCAGGATCGACGGCTTCGCAGGTGGACGATACCGGCGGTACCGTGCGTAAGCGCGCGTCGATGCCTGCAACCGTTTCGATGCCGGCGACCATCTGTTCCGCCAGGGTGCGAGTGGCGCCGGAACGCGAATAATAGAGAACAAGAATATAAGGGCGGGAAGCACTCATGACGGCTCCAGTCTATGGGCGTAGGAGACGGGGCGTAAGGGTCAGGCCTCGTCGAGAAGTGACAGAATCGCTTCGGGAGGACGTCCGATAACGGCACGATCGCCGCGATCCAGTAGAGGGCGTTGCATCAAACGCGGGTGCTGGGCAATGGCCTCAAGGCATTGCTGTTCGCTGGGGGCGGCCAGGCGGAGAGCCTTCCATTCCATTTCGTTGGTGCGCACCAATGCCAGCGTATCGTCATCGAGTCGAGCAGCCAGCGACTGTAATTCATCCAGTGATAGCGGCGTTTCCAGGTAACGATGTATACGGAAGTCGACCCCTTGAGTCTCGAGCAGGTTCAATGCTTCTCGAGACTTCGAGCAGCGCGGGTTGTGATAGAGCGTCAGCATGGTCTGAAATCGTCTTATGGCAGCATCAGTGTTGTAAAATCAAGAAATTGAAAGACAGTGTAAGTGGCCGTACTGGAGCCGACAACAGCAAAAATATTTATACCGTTATCTTTCATCGGTTGCATATTCAGCCTCATAAACGTCGATAAACCCAGGCCGATGTACCGTTATCCAAAATTATACGATCACGGTAATAGCGAATTCCCAATCGCTCATAGCGGTCAAGTTTCTTGAGCTCTGTCGCATCAACTTCCAGAAGATACCCTTTTACCTGGGCAGTAGGCGCTTTCTTCAAATCAAGTTCATCACGGCGAAACCCTGATAGTGTCACTTCCTTAGGATCGCCCCAACGATCGTAGACCAACCAGCGGATGAGGCCGTAACGTAAGGTGCCATACACAAAAACCTGATGCTCACCCTGCGCAATGGGGGATAGGTCTTCCGGTGCTTCATAACCAAATGGGCTCAATAGCACGAACCAGAGATAAAACAGCACTATGCCCAGCACGGCCAATACAGTGAACACGAAACGGCGTAAGAGGATCACGAAGCAACCCGGAAACGATATGAAGCGAACCATGATGGCATGATTCGACCAAGGGTAACCAGCGCAGGACTTGAAGCGCTGGTAAGCGCATCTGATATGATCTTCAGATAAGTCATACGTCGAGGGCATCGCCATGAACCGCTGTCTGGATTGTGACACCGATTTCAGTCGACTGCTGGGGGGCGAGGGAGGCGACGTTCACCCATTGTCCAAGGGTCGGGACAAAGCGGATGTCGATAGCACTCCACGCTCTCCAAGTGAGGCGCAATTGGCACGCCGGGCCAGTGCCGTCGAAGAAGGAGAGGGCAACAATTTCTTGACGGATGAGTTCGTCGACCTCTTGCCTCATCGCGATCCTATCGAATATCGACGCGACGGTATCCAGATCGGAGTTCTCGAGCGATTGCGTCACGGTGGCTACGCTCCGGAAGCGCGTCTTTATCTGATCAAGCAACCGGTACGCAACTGTCGGCGTGAGCTGTTCACCTTTCTGCAGGATGCGATCGAACACGATCTACGCTGCTTATTGGTGATACATGGCCGCGGGAAAGCACTGGATAGCCACGCCAACGTGGTGCGCTCCTATGTGGCGAAATGGCTGGTGCAGTTCGAACAGGTGCAAGCCTATGCGTCGGCAACTCCCGCACATGGCGGCATCGGTGCTACTTATGTGATGCTGCGCAAGTCTGAACGCGCCCGGGCTCGCAATCGAGAACGCCAGCAAAAGCGGCGCGGGTAGTTCTCAACCTCTTCAAAACAGCCATGCCGTCCAACAGGCGGAGTGGAAACTATTGAGAGCTGGCATAGCGGCTTAACTGGCTTCTCGCAGGCGACGCTCAAAGAGAGCCTCACGTACATCGACACCGGTCTGATAGCTGACACTGAAGGGGGTCAGCCAGCGTAAGGCGTCTTCCAGAGGTTGATCGTCCCGCAGCGACAGCGCATCGAAACCGCAGCGCGACATGTAGTAAAGCTGATCGATCAGTACATCGCCAATGGCACGAATCTCACCTTCAATGCCGTGACGCTCACGCAGCAACCGGGCCAAGGTGTAGCCACGGCCATCAGTAAATGCCGGGAAGTCGATGGCGATCAACGGAGCGCGATGTAACACGGCCACCAGTTCGGAGCTAAGCTCAGTATCGCTGGCAAGCCAGGGCGCCAGGTTTTTCTGCTCGCGATGCTGTTGCCAAAGCTTCAAAGGGACGATAGCAGGGCGAATATCGGGCAGGGTTTCTTCATCCCGGGAAAGACACCAGGCATCCTGGCTAGGCTGGCCTTGTTTGATCAACAAGGTATCGGCAAGGTCGTTCCTGAAGATTTCATCGTCGATCTTGATCGCACTGCTAAGCATACACCTGCTCCTTGAAAGGCTTGATTCCGATGCGGCGATAGCCCGGATATTGCACCGGGCTGGTCAGCAGCGCCCAGATTCCGAGGGCGCGGGCCGTTGCCGCGCCCAAGCCTCTAATTTGATGGTTTTTTGATCAGTTCTTTGGTTTCAGAACGCA
>NZ_JBNCAN010000021.1:0-89276 GCF_049808615.1 Halomonas sp. GXIMD04776
GCGTCACGAGAAAAACGTGTCACTACAAGGAATTCGGCAGAAATTAACTAAGTAGTTGAATTCTCAAACCACAGGTGCCGATTTCAGGCCAAAATCGGGCTGGAAGTGTCGAACTCGGGGGGACTCTTCCGCTGGTGGCCAAACGGCAGTCGCCTCGTAAAGCAGGCGGCTATGCGTCGATTCTGCGATGGCGTGCCACGGGCTTATCGCTACGATCACGGCGAGCAACAAGGCTCGGGGCATTCGCGGTTTATGCACTATTCTTGTTGCGCCCATCGCCCTGACTCCTCACAAGACTTACTTGGCCAATTCATTGGCACCGGGAAGCGTCAATAACATCGAACCCACTCCGGCACGACTGATACCCTGCTTGAGCGGGGAGTTCGGCCGAACACGCCAATCCTTCTCATTGTTGAAATTCTGTCTGGCCAGTTCGACGTCCTCTCGGGCCCCCAACACCACGCCACTCCACATGGTCCGAAAACGTGACTTTGGTAAGACCACAGTGCCGGCCGCCGGATCGCCCACCAGTACCTCGTCGTCATCGGTACCTTTGATGACCACGAAGTGTTTGTAACCATTCGTATTGATCAAGGTGATGGCCGGCATGCCGATCTTGACGAAGTCGTCCAGTGCCAGCTTGAAGCCATCCGCATCCAGGCCTCGATAGTCCAGGTAACGTTTCATGTCCAACATCGAAAAGCCCTGGGCCTGGATCTTGTTCCTGTTGCCCTCGCGAATCATGGTCTTGAATACCTCGGCTTCACCAGTCTCGCGCCCATAGTGATAGGTCAGGAGCGTTGCGACTGCCGCCGAACCGCAACTGAAGTCATACTGCTGTCGAATGACATTGTCCCAGCGCATCTCACGCAGGCTCTTGGCCTCGACATTGAAGCTTCCGAATGATCCGGCGATCGTGACCGCGCCAGCCTGGACACCGGCAGTTCCTGTCGCCCAGGCAAACACCACAAGCACAGCCGTAAATATGATGGATCGTTGTCGCATAAAGGCCTCTTCCAACGCATGAGCCAGACGAGATCGAAGTCGCATCGAACTCGGGATTACTCCGCCAGGTAGATACTGATACCTACCGCACTGGTAACCGCGTTGTTATGGCCGGTCATGATGTTGAACAGACCCACACCATCGAAACTGTCCAGGGAACGTGACTCGATCGTAATGGGTCCCGAGAACACGCTTCCTGCATTGACCGAGTTGCCACTGGCGATCGTTTTCAGATCCTGAATACTTTGCACGTTGACGAGATCGATGTTCTCGCGTCCACGAAACTGATCCAACTCATCGGCGCTGAGACCATTCAGATCACTCAATGTATCGTACCGCAGCACAGGGTCGGCTTCTTCGGAGGCGAAAGCAGCATCAATAGAGACAACGGTTATGATCATCGTTGCAAGGAAGAGGGGAACGCCCGTCTTCGAATAGCGTTGTAGTTTAACGGGGGTGACCATGATGGTGTGCTCCCAAGCAAACTCGAAAGGGCCGGCGAACATCAGGTTCGCCGGCCTCGGCGCAGATGGCCGATCGATTAGTTACCGATACTCACACCGCTGTGGGCTGCGATGTTGGTCGCGGCCTGCTGCGAGTTGTAGAGACCGCTGGATACGTTGACGTTGGCGACACCGCCGAAGGCACCCATCGATAGGCTGGCGTTGCCGGTGTAGAGCATGCCGCCGTCTCCATCGCCACCGTCGCCGCCATAGCCTCCATCGCCGCCGTAAGCTGTGGCGTCACCACCAGCCGCATCGGCATAACCGCCGTCACCGCCTTCGCCATAGGAGTAGCCGCCATCACCGGATTCGGCATAGCCACCATCACCGCCATAGCCGCCGTCTCCGCCATAGCCGCCATCGCCATCGCCAGCGTCGCCGCCATACCTCCTGGAGTTGCCTCCTTCGCCATCGCCGCCATCACCGCCATAGCCCCCATAACCGCCATCGCCACCATGGGCATAGGAGTCACCGCCGTCGCCACCCTTGCCATCACCACCGTTACCGCCGTAGGAATAGGTGTTCGAATCGGCGTCGGCATAGTCACCGTTGCCACCATCGCCGCCACGGGCACCATTACCGCCATACACTCGGACACTCGAACCGGAGACCGAGGAATCCAGAGTCTGATAGGCCACCACGTCGACCTTGGTGTTGTAGGAGTCGCTCATGGCCCAGGCGTTACCGCCATCGCCGGTGCTGCCGCCATCGCCGCCCCGACCGCCATAGCCGCCCCAACCGGTACCGGTACCGCGTCCATCCGCATCGCCGGAGGTGGCTTCGCTGTAGATATTGTTGTCGTCGCTGTAGTCATCGGCCCGACCATAGTTGTCGGAGTAGGCATCGCTATACCCTTTGCCATACCCCTTACCGTAGCCATCACCGCCATAGCCGCCATCGCCGCCTTTGGAATAGCCTCCATTGCCCCCGACAGCGAGAGCATCGGCATTGGCGGTAGATACAGCCAACGCCAATGCCAGCACGGAGCATCCGCTTATTACGTACCTATTCATGATGTTTCTCCACAGATTGTCATGCACGACTGTTGTTTCCCGTTGACCCGAGCCGATACTCGAGATGTATCGTGATCCCTAGGGTTTTGCTCGCGATCATCAAGAGACCAGCATTATCTATGCCAACAAACTGTTACAATTAATAAACTATTGAATAAAAAGAGTATTTAGAACCGAACAAAGCCCGGAGCAAGCATCAAGCGGAGAGAAGAACGGAAAAGAGAGAAGAAGTGTGAGGCATCTGTTTCGTAAAACTTACACTTTTTCATGAAAAGATATTCGAGGCATATTTTTTATAGAAAAAACAATTAATATGCCGATTTACTGAAGTGAAACGTCCTTGTTACTCCCTTGAGTTACTGTAAAGGAACCGCCGGCACTCAATGAAAACCCAGCTGATTTCCGTATGAGTAGGCCAGCGATTCTTTACCCCTTTCGCTCCAGCCGCAGTTGCTCCTGGATCAATTCCACCAGCCTCAGATTGGCATCCTTTGCCGTGGTGTCCAGGTGGATCAGATGGCGGCGCTCGTCATCATCAAAGGGCTCGAACTCGTCGAGCTGGTGCTCGAGCACCGCTAGACCTGCCTCGGAAGGATCGCCACTGCGCCGGGCGCGTTTCTCGATTCGCTGGCGGAGCGTCGCCTCGTCAGCCTCGAAACTGATCAGCAGTACGGGCAGCCCACGCCCCTCGGCCTGGTGACGCAATAAGTCTCGTTGCTCACGCTTGAGGCAAGTGGCGTCGATGCATACCGGTCGCCCTGCCTCGAGCAGAATCCCGGTCAAGCGTGCCAATTGTGCATAGGTTTGCGTGGTGGTCTCGCCGGTGTAGATATCCATAGCCTGCTGGGCGCTGTCGGCCTCTGGCTCGAACCCGAACAGCCGCTTTCGCTCGACATCGGAGCGCAGGCGCACATTGCCCAGCTTACAAACCACTTCGGCGGTGAAACGGCTCTTGCCACTACCTGAAACCCCCACACCGATCAGCAGATAAGGGAAATCGAACTCGGCATAGCGAGCCGCCAGTTCGATATGCTGTCGATAGGTGGCCATGACTGCAGATCGATCAGATGAATGCAACTGCGGCTGGTGATAACGCAGAATGGCGACCTTGGCGCGAACAAGGGCTCGATAGAACTTGTAGAAAGGCAACAATCGCACCAGGGAGTGATCCCCGGAAAGTTCGAGATAGCGATTGAGGGCATGATGCGCAAGGCCTTCTTCGCCACGAGCCTCGAGGTCCATGAGCAGGAATGCGAGATCGCCGCCCACGTCGTTCCAGCGCAACTCATCATTGAACTCGATGCCGTCGAACATCGAGGCTCGCCCTTGGTGATCCACGGCATTACCCAGATGCACCTCGCCGTGAGTCTCGCGTACATAGCCCTCTCGACGGCGCCGCTTGAACTCGCTATCGAATCTTTCTAACGCCTCTTCGGCCCAGGTCTGCAGAAAGGTCAGTTGCTGGCGATCCTGCTCATCCTCGAGCCGCGGCGCGATCAACGCGAGCTCATGCTCGATGCTGCGTTGCATGCTCTCCCGAGTGCCCAGTTCGCTTTCTTCCGGCGCGCGCTCGGCCTGTTCGTGGAACATCACCAGTTGATCGATCAAATCGTCGAGCAATTCCAGGGACAACTCACCGCCTGCCTGGAGCGTACTGAACAGATGCCGATTGCTGAAATGGCGCATCTTCACCGCATACTCGAAGGGCGTCGAGGCATCATTGATCCGAGGCGAATCGAGACTACCCGAAATCGGTACCGCCTCAAGATACAGTGACGGTGCCAGACGCCGATTGAGACGCACTTCCTGCTCGCAGAAATGCCGTCGCTTGTCCAGGGTCGAAAAATCCAGAAAGCTGCCAAACGCCAGCGGCTTCTTGAGCTTGTAGGCATAGTCGCCAGTCAGCACGATCCAGGAAACATGCGTCTCGAGGATCTCGACGGACGCCACCGGATGGTCATAACAGTCGGCATCTTGCAGTGCCGTGATCAGGGCCTGGCTCACGATTGACTCCCGGCTGTGTTCTAAATCAACGGCGGTTTAGGCCAGCGAAGACCCGCTCGGATGCATCCAGGGTGTGCTGAATGTCCTCAGGGGTATGCGCGCTGGACATGAAACCGGCCTCGTAGGCCGAGGGCGCCAGATAGACCCCTTCGTCTAGCATGCCTGAAAAGAAGCGGCGAAAGGCACCGGCATCACAGGCGGTCGTCTGTACGAAATTATCGACACGGGATTGCCCGGTAAAGAAGATTCCGAACATGCCCCCGGCACCCTGGGTCAGCATTTCCACCCCGGCATTGTGGGCGCGCTCGTTTAATCCATCGCAAAGGGTCGTGACCCGCTGGGTCAGCGCCTCGTGAAATCCAGGCTGGCGAATCTTGTTCAACAGAGCGACCCCCGCCGCCATGGCGAGCGGATTACCCGCCAGGGTGCCGGCTTGATACACCGGCCCCAGCGGTGAGATGTGTTCCATGATGCTGCGCTTGCCGCCAAAGGCGCCTACCGGCATGCCGCCGCCGACGATCTTGCCCAGGCAGGTCAGATCGGGGATCACACCATAATGCGCTTGAGCGCCGCCCAGGGCGACACGAAAGCCGGTCATCACCTCATCGAAGATGAGCACACTCTGATATCTATCGCAGACTGCGCGAAGTGCCTCGAGGAATTCCGGCTGAGCGGGAATGCAATTCATGTTGCCCGCCACCGGCTCAACGATGATGCAGGCGATCTGATCTCCTATCTCATGGAAACACTCATGCACTGCGTCAGTGTCATTGAAGGATAGCGTGATCGTATGCTCGGCAAGCGCCGCGGGCACCCCGGGAGAACTTGGCTCACCGTGGGTCAGCGCGCCGGACCCGGCCTTGACCAGTAGCGAATCGGAATGCCCGTGGTAGTTGCCCTCGAACTTGACGATCTTGTCCCGACCGGTGGCACCACGCGCCAGCCGGATGGCGGACATGGTCGCCTCGGTACCAGAGTTGACCATCCGCACCATTTCGATCGAGGGGATGATCTCGCAGATCAGCTCGGCCATGGTGGTTTCGATGGCGGTCGGGGTGCCAAAGGAAAGGCCTGCATCCAGACGTTCGCGCACCGCACCCAGGACATCGGGATCGGCATGACCGGTGATCATTGGCCCCCAGGATCCGACATAGTCGACATAGCGCTTACCTTCGACATCAAAAAGATAGGCGCCCTGAGCACGCTCGATGAACACCGGTGGCCGTTCCAGGCCTTTGAAGGCACGCACCGGGGAATTGACCCCCCCCGGAATACGACGGCAGGCCTGTTCGAAGAGTTGAGCAGAAGTTGTCATGTAACGCCTCTCGCCAAGTTGTGGATAATATTCTGGACAAACTGTATAACCCTTGAGGGTTACCTGTGGATAACTTATTGGCCGATGCGCATGCCGGCATCCTAGTGGCGCTGTTTATCAACAGCGATCCCAGATTAGCATTGGTGGCCGGACGACCCCACGGCCTTCAGGAAAAGCATCGCCTCATATCCATCGACGCGGCAATCGCTGTCCATTGCCCGGCTGCCAGCCATGTCGCAGGCTTTCCCAAGTGAAGCGCTGGGCCTGTTCACAGGCATTCACCAGTCGTTCGCCAACAGCCAAACGCGCCGCCAGGGCCGCGGACAAGGTGCAGCCGGAGCCATGATAGTGACCCGGCAGGCGCGGCCAGCGCCACTGACGGCTGGTCTCCGGCGTATGCAAGGTATGCACCACCTCGTCTTCGGGAGTACCCGGCATTGGCTCGTCGGTTGCCGTCACCAATACGGCTTGACAGCCCAGGGACATCAAGGACACCACCCGTTCGACATCATCAGGTGCTGAATTCGCCGCCAATCTTGCCAATTCCTGGCGATTCGGGGTCAGGATATCGACCAATGGCAGCAGGCGCCGGCAAAACTCGTCGATCAAGGCATCGGTAGACAGCGTAGCGCCCCCGCCTGCCTTGAATACCGGATCCACCACCAGAGGAATACCGGGACAGGCCCGCACGATATCCTCGATGGTCTCCAGGGTCGTGACGTCAGCGATCAAACCGAGCTTGATGGCCTTGACCTCGAACTCGTCGAGCAGAGACCAAGCCATGTCGCGAATAGCGTCGGCGGGGCAGGGCATGACCTTGAGCACATTGTGTGTCGTCTGCACGGTGAGGGACGTCGGCACCGTCACCGCCCAACCCCCACAGGCGGCGATCGCTTCGCTATCGGCAATCAATCCGGCGCCACCGGTCGGATCGTGGCCCGCCATCACCAGCACCACGGGTAGCTTGGCAGTGCTCATCAGAAGGGTTTCACTATGGCCAGAATGACGATCGCGATCAGTGCCAGCACCGGCGCCTCATTGAAAAAACGGAAGAACTTCTCACTTTTGCGACAAGTGGCGCTCGCCAGGCGTTTCATATAGGCCAGGCACAGGTGGTGATAGGCCACCAGCAACACCACCAACAGCAATTTGACATACATCCAGCCGGCGCTGAGATGCGCGGGTACCAGCCACAATAACCAGGCGCCCAAGACGATGACCGCGATCATCGAGGGCGTCATGATGCCTCGGTACAGCTTACGTTCCATGACCTTGAAGTAATCGATAGCCTGGGTATCGCCCTTGTCCCGGGCCATGGCGTGATAGACGAACAGACGTGGCAGATAGAACATGGCAGCGAACCAGGTTACTACCGCCATCAGATGAAATGCTTTTACCCATAAGTACATGCCGTTCCTCGTATCAAATCATGTCGTCGTGCTTATGGCTTATAACGATAGTAACTTTCGATGGCGTCTCGAGTAATGATACCGGAAATCCGCTGTATCGTCGGCGCCGTCGTATGATGAACGTAGAGCGCATCCACACCGTATTCATTCAAGCGCTCGAAGGCTTCGTTGAGAGTCGCCTGCAGATGAATAGGCGCCAGTTCCAGACGCTGGCCGGGCACTTCAAGCAGATCGAAGGTCTCCTCCCCGGCCATTTCTTCATCGAGCAGCGCCCGGGCTAGATCGGCGGCCTTCAAGCCAATCGGAGTCTTCTCCTCGCTGGAGCGGGTGATCACTAACCAGGTAGGTTCACCTTCGAGCAGGGTTTGTGCCTGCTCACGGCTGATCTTGCGCTGAGTTTGCTCCACGCTGCGCTCCATCACCGCGGGCACCGCCACCCGGGAAAGCACCTGACGCAAGGGATGCTGCAGCAGATGCATGCCATTTTGCGTCTGCGCGATAAAGAATCCCTGGCAGCGGCACAGTTGGCGGACGGTGAGTCCAGCCACGACCACGCTGAGCATGCCGGGCAGGATAATGTTGGGATTGTGGGTCAGTTCAAGCAGTGCCATCAGCGCCGCCAGCGGTGCCTGCAGAACGGCACCCATCATCGCCGCCATGCCGAGCATGGCATAAACCTCGGGCCCCGAGGCTAGCGTCGGCATCAATACGGCGCCGACCATGCCGCACAAGGTGCCGACGGCGGCCCCGACGACCAATACGGGCCCGATGATGCTGACTGGGATGCCGCAGGCAACGGTAATCGCCGTCAGCAACAGCTTGCCGATGGCCACCGCGACCAGCACATCGAGGGGTAACGTCGACGTCAGCGTCAATTCCAGGGTATCGTATCCCATGCCTTGTACCTGGGGATACCACCAGGCGACCCCCCCGACCAGCAGGCCGACCAGCAGAAAACGCAGCCACTTGGGAATATGCTGGAGACGCTCCCCACTCCGGGCCACACGCACGAATAGCCCCGCCAGCAGCCCGATGAATAGTCCACTGACCACGATCCAGGGCAAATCCATCAGCGATTGCAGGTGCAGACTGGGGATATTGAAGGCGGGTTCTGGACCATACACGATCTGCGCCACCACCGCCCCCATGCTCGAGGCCAGGATCACCGGGATGAAACCGACAATGGTGTACTCCATCACCACCACCTCCATGGCGAAGATGACGCCGGCGATCGGCGTGTTGAAGGAAGCGGCGATACCCGCCGCGGTGCCACAGGCCACCAGCACCCGCATGCTGTTGTGCGGCAGACGCAATCGCTGACCGATGCCGCAGGCCGCCGCAGCCCCCAGATGAATAGCCGGTCCTTCACGACCCGCCGAGAGTCCGCCGAGCACCGACACCAGGCCGACCCACCATTGAGTCAGCCAGTTACGCAGTGGAAACTTGCCCTGATGATAGGCCAGACGTTCGATGACATGCGCCACGCCGATCTTGCGCGCCGCCGGGGGCTGGCGCCACATCCAGATACCGATCAATGCCACGGCAAGCAGTGGCAGGGCACTGCGTCCCAGGGCGGGCAAGGCCTCGAAGGCCTCGTAGTCGCCTCCCGGCATGAAGGCCAGCCCCCCGAGGCTCAGCAATAGGCGAAACAGCACCATCAGCACGCCGGTGGTCAACCCCGAAACCACGCCCAGCACGCAGAGTTGCGGCAACGCATCGACATTCGCCAAGCGGCGTCGGAAGCGTTCGAGACTAAAATCTGGAAAAGGAAAACGGGGCAAGTGAAGGTCCTTGTACCAAAGCAGCGTCTTTGCCATCGCCCGGCGATAAGCAGATCCTGTTAGAAATGCCTAGACTCACTTATGTATCATATTCCTCGGGTAGCGTCTCATGCCAGAAAGCTGCTCAGCCCATTACAGTCCCTATGCAGGAGAGTACAGTGATCAAGGTCGGTATCGTCGGCGGCACCGGTTATACGGGGGTCGAGCTTCTGCGTCTGTTGGCGCAGCATCCTGAGGTGAATGTCGATGTCATCACCTCGCGCTCGGAAGAAGGAATCGGTGTCAGTGAACTCTATCCCAACCTGCGCGGGCATTATGACTCATTACGCTTCAGCATCCCCGATACTGCGCGCTTGGCAGCCTGTGATGCGGTGTTTTTCGCGACACCGCACGGTGTGGCGCATGCACTGGCCGGCGAACTGCTCGAACGCGGTACCCGGGTAATCGATCTGTCTGCGGATTTTCGTCTCACCGATGCTGACGAATGGGCGCGCTGGTACGACCAACCCCACGGTGCACCGCAACTGCTCAAGGATGCGATTTATGGATTGCCCGAGGTCAATCGTGAGGCGATTCGCGATGCGCGGCTGGTCGCCGTCCCGGGTTGCTATCCCACCGCGGTGCAATTGGGTCTACTGCCTCTGCTCGAAAATAATCTGATCGATGTCGATCATGTGATTGCCGATTGCAAATCCGGCGTCACTGGGGCAGGTCGTGGCGCCAAGGTATCCTCTCTGCTAGCCGAAGCCAGCGAATCGATGAAGTCCTATGGCGCTTCGGGCCATCGCCATCTGCCGGAAATACGCCAGGGATTGGTGCGCGCCGCTGGTGGCCCGGTAGCGCTCACCTTCGTGCCGCATCTGACGCCGATGATCCGTGGCATCCATGCCACCCTCTACGGCCGCTTGACCGACACCGAGTGCGATCTTCAGACGCTGTTCGAAAAGCGCTTCGCCGATGAACCGGCGGTGGATGTCATGCCTGCCGGCAGCCATCCGGAAACGCGCAGCGTGAAAGGCGCCAATCTGTGTCGTCTGGCGGTGCATCGCCCTGCAGGCGGCGATACCGTGGTGGTACTGTCGGTGATCGACAACCTGGTCAAGGGCGCTTCGGGGCAGGCGATACAGAACCTCAACCTGATGTTCGGCTTCGACGAGATGACCGGCATGCAGGCACCAGCGCTATTGCCCTGAGCTCGAAATAGGTCCCGAGGCAAGTAAAGTTGACCCTTTTACTAGGGTTTAGGGATAATGGAACAGTGTGTCAATTCAGCTTAACGGAGGCCCTTTTATGAGTGGTGTCGCATCTTTCGCTCCCACGCCGCTACTGCTCACAGATGCCGCCGTGCGTCGCCTTCGTGCCCTGGCGGCCGAAGAGGGTAACGCAGCCCTCAAGTTGCGTGTCTTCGTCACCGGCGGCGGCTGCTCGGGGTTTCAGTATGGCTTTGATTTTGCCGAGCAGACCGCAGCAGACGATACCCTGATCGAAATCGACGATGTCGGCATGGTCGTCGATCCGCTTTCCTATCAGTATCTGGTCGGTTCCACCGTGGATTTCGAAGAGGGTCTGGCCGGCGCGCGTTTCGTGATCAAAAACCCCAATGCCACCTCGACCTGCGGCTGTGGCGCTTCGTTCATGGTGTAAGCACGGTGTAAGAACACATCTTGACGGCTCCCCCGTAACTCGCCAAGGTAAAAGGCGCGTTACACAAACAACACATCAAATCGGGGAACGCTATGAATAGTGATATGTTGAAAGGAGTTTCTCTGGGTTTGGCTTTGATCGTAGGTCTGAGCCTTGCGAGCAGCGCCTCGGCAGAAACGCTGCAAGCCGCCACGGATCCAAGTTTCGTCCCTTTCGAAATGATGGATCAAGAAAGTGGTGAGATGGTCGGTTTCGATATGGATATCCTGGACGAGGTCGCCAAGCGAGCCGGCTTTGAGGTCGATCTGCGTACCATGGACTTCAACGGTATCATCCCCGCCGTGCAGACCGGCAATGTCGATCTGGCTATTGCCGGCATCACCATCACCGATGAGCGCGAGGAGATCGTCGATTTCAGCGATCCCTACTACGACTCGGGCCTGCGTATTCTGGTATCCGCCAACAACGAGGAGATCGAGGAAGTCGATGATCTCGAGGGCATGCGTATCGGTACCAAGATCGGCTCCACCAGCTACGACTATCTGCAGAAGAACCTCGGTGACAGTGCCGAGATCACTCCCTACCCCGGGAGTTCCGACATGTACATGGCCTTGATGGGCGGCAGTGTCGATGCGGTCTTCTATGATGCGCCCAATGTCGGCTACTTCTCTCAAACCAAGGGCGAAGGGCGGGTAAAGACCGTCGGACCGCTCTACGAAGGCCAACAGTATGGTATCGCCTTCGCCAATGGCAGCCAGTGGGTGGAACCCGCCAACAAGGCGCTCGCCGAGATGCGTGAAGATGGCACCTACGACGAGATTCACAAGAAGTGGTTCGGTGAGGCATCCACTACCGAATAAGACGGATAAGTAGCGCTCACGCTCCTGAAACGAGGCCGGGTCGACCGTATGCACCCGGCCTCTTGGCATTGCCATTCATAAAGGGCGAGTACGACAAACAGTATCCTTGCCCGGAGGCCCCCACGTGGATGTAACATTCCAATTCGATTGGCAGGCGGCTATCGCCTCCATTCCCTACCTGCTCGAGGGTATTCCCTGGACGCTGTTGATCTCCTTCGGCGGTTTGGCCATCGGTTTCGTCATCGGCATCGTCTTCGGGCTCGCCCGCATCAGCCCCATTCCATTGCTACGCTGGCCCGCGATTGCCTACATCGAAATCTTTCGTGGCACGCCAGTACTGGTTCAGGTGTTGTTCATCTTCTATGGCCTGCCGCAACTGCTCGGAGGCCCGATCAATGCATTGACTGCAGGCATCGCGGCCATCGCGCTCAACGCCGGTGCCTATATCTCCGAGATCGTGCGTGGTGGCGTACAGTCGATCGAGAAGGGCCAACGTGAAGCCGGGCTCTCCCTGGGCCTGTCTCGCACCCAGGCATTTCGCTACATCATTTGGCCCCAGGCCCTTCGCCGCATGATTCCCGCGCTGGGTAATCAGGGCATCGTCAGTATCAAGGACACTTCGCTGTTCTCGGTGATCGGGGTCGGCGAGTTGGTACGTCAGGGCCAAGTCTATATCGCCACTACCTTCACCGCCCTCGAAGTCTATTTTATGGTGGCGTTGATGTATCTTGCCATCACCTTGAGCCTCTCGCTTGCATTGCGTCAGCTTGAACGCCGCGGCCTGGTCGGACAGTGAGGAGGTTAAACGATGAATGACGAGAAGAAGCCCCCCATGGTGCACATGGAGAAGGTCAACAAGCATTTCGGCAAGCTGCACGTGATGCGGGATATCGATCTCGAGGTGGCTCCAGGCGAAGTGGTGGTGATCGTCGGCGCCAGTGGCTCGGGCAAGTCGACGCTGATCCGCTGTGTCAATGGTCTGGAGGAATTCCAGGGCGGGCGTATTGAAGTCGATGGCAATGAACTGCTACCCGACGGCAAGAGCGGCAAATCGCTTCAGGCAGTGCGCACCGAGGTCGGCATGGTATTCCAGCAGTTCAACCTGTTCCCCCACCTCTCGGTCCTCGATAACGTGACCCTGGCGCCCATGAAGGTACGCAGTTGGTCCCGGGAAAAATCGCTGGAGACGGCCCATCGCCTTCTCGAGCGAGTCGGTATCGAGGATCAGGCCGACAAGTACCCCAGCCAGCTCTCCGGCGGTCAGCAGCAGCGTGTGGCCCTGGCTCGTGCCCTGGCCATGGAACCGCGGCTGATGCTCTTCGACGAGCCCACCTCGGCGCTGGACCCGGAGATGATCGGTGAGGTGCTCGATGCCATGCGCGAACTGGCCAGGGAGGGCATGACCATGATGATCGTCACCCACGAGATGGGCTTTGCCCGGGAAGTCGCCGATCGGGTGATCTTCGTACATGATGGCCAAATCGTCGAGGAGGGCCCCCCTCAAGAGGTCTTGGACAACCCCCGTCAGGAACGCACTCAATCCTTCCTTTCGCGAGTGCTCAAGCACTGACGATAAAAGCGTCACCTCTCTTGGGTTCGTCCGTCTGACCCGGACGAACTCTCTTTCAGATGTTTTCCCGCCAATTTGTCTTCAAAAAGTGCCTCACAGGCAGTTTTTTTGCCCTGTGGACAACACTTCTTGCCAATCTCGCGAATTTGTCTTGAAGCGCCCGTCATTGCTGCGATTCGCGACATTGCATGGGCTTGTTGATCACCCTGCTCATAGCGACGGTATCCAGCGGTGGATAATACGAGGATGGATGCCCTTGTGCATAACAGGGCATTTCATCCACAGCCTCAGCGACGGTTGTACGCACCCTGAAAACTGCTTCTCCAACCATTGGTTAACATTTTTAAATATTGATTTAATTGAATTTTAATGGCTTATCCACAAAAAATGTCCACACCAATAAACACAACAGTAACAGAACTTCTTTATTTCTATTCTATTTTTATATTATTGCATGACGGCATCGTTGATCGTGTGACATCGAATGTGGAAAACCCCTGACGGTTACCCACAAGAACGTTATACTGCTCGGCTAGATTTTCTTCACCGATCAAACGGACGCCGTCAGGCGCAAGTCGAGGTACACCTTGGATTACCCCAACCGCTTTGACGTCATCGTCATCGGCGGTGGTCATGCGGGAACAGAAGCCGCACTGGCCGCTGCTCGCATGGGCTGTCAGACCCTTCTGCTGACGCACAACATCGAGACTCTCGGCCAGATGTCCTGCAATCCCGCCATCGGCGGTATCGGCAAGAGTCATCTGGTCAAGGAGATCGATGCCCTCGGCGGTGCCATGGCACTGGCCACGGATCAGGGGGGTATCCAGTTTCGGGTCCTCAATGCGCGCAAAGGGCCGGCGGTCAGGGCGACTCGGGCCCAGGCAGACCGCGTGCGCTACAAGGCGTCGATTCGGGGAATGCTCGAAAACCAGCCCAATCTGACCCTGTTCCAGCAAGGGGTGGACGATCTGATCGTTGAAGGCGACACGGTGCGCGGTGCCGTGACCCAGACAGGTATCCGCTTCCATGCCGAGACCGTGGTGCTGTGTACCGGCACCTTCCTGGGTGGGGTCATCCATATCGGTCTCGATCATCACAGCGGTGGCCGTGCCGGCGACCCGCCCGCCAATGCCCTAGCGCAACGTCTGCGTGCCTTGCCATTCCGGGTCGATCGCCTGAAAACCGGCACACCGCCGCGGCTGGATGCCAAGAGCCTCGATTTCTTGAATCTCGAGGAGCAGCCCGGAGACTCGCCAACACCGGTGATGTCCTATCTGGGTCATCGTGAGATGCATCCGCGCCAGGTAAAGTGCCACGTTGCACATACCAACCAGCGCACTCACGAGATCATCCTCGCCAATCTCGATCGCTCACCGATGTACTCCGATGCAGGATCGATCGGGGGTGTGGGGCCACGTTACTGCCCCTCCATCGAGGACAAGGTGCATCGTTTTGCCGACAAGCAGAGCCACCAGATCTTCATCGAACCGGAGGGCCTTGATACCCACGAGCTCTACCCCAACGGTATTTCTACCTCGCTGCCCTTCGATGTGCAGCTCCAGGTGGTACGCTCGATCGCAGGCTTCGAAAATGCGCATATCACCCGGCCTGGGTATGCCATCGAATACGATTTCTTCGATCCCCGGGATCTCAAACACTCCCTGGAAACCCGATTTATTCACAACCTGTTCTTCGCCGGCCAGATCAACGGCACTACCGGCTACGAGGAGGCCGGCGCTCAGGGACTGTTGGCAGGACTGAATGCCGCACGCCGTGCGCTGGGAGAGGAGAGCTGGTGTCCTCGGCGCGACGAGGCCTATCTGGGCGTGCTGGTCGACGATCTGATTACCCTGGGCACCCAGGAGCCTTACCGTATGTTCACGTCTCGCGCCGAGTATCGCCTGCTGCTGCGCGAAGACAACGCCGACCTGCGGTTGACCGAGATGGGCCGCCGACTGGGGCTGGTCGACGATACTCGCTGGGATGCCTTCGTCACCAAGCGCGAAGCGCTCGAACGCGAAAGCGCTCGTCTGCGCGAGACCTGGATTCAACCTGGCACCGTCGAAGCCGAACGACTAGCGACCAAGCTCGACAAGCCCTTGAACCGGGAATACACCCTGGCCGAGCTGCTCAAACGCCCGGAACTCGTCTACGCCGATGTCGCGTCCCTCAAGGGGGAGCCGGTCAGTGACGACCCTTGTGTGACCGAACAGGTTCAGATTCAGATCAAGTATCAGGGCTACATCGATCGCCAGCAGGACGAGATCGATAAGCTAAAGCGCCACGAGGCGACCCCCTTGCCCCAAGATCTGGATTACGATCGAGTCGAGGGGCTGTCCAACGAGATTCGGCAAAAACTTGGACAGGCTCGGCCCGAGACCCTGGCCCAGGCCGGTCGCATTTCCGGAGTGACGCCTGCAGCAGTCTCCATCTTGCTGATTCATCTTAAGAAACGTCGTCTGCTCGACAACCGGCCCGCGGAGAGTGCATGACCGCGAGCTGGGAGCAACGACTCGAAACAGGACTCACCCAACTGAGCATCGCGGCCGACGATCTAGCCCGACAACGGCTATCGTCGTTGCTTGCGTTGTTGCACAAGTGGAACCGCGCCTATAACCTCACGGCGGTACGCTCGCTCGACGAGATGGTCATCAAGCATCTGCTCGACAGTGCTTCGGTATTGCCCGCCATCGCTGGTCCCAAACTGCTGGATGTAGGGGCGGGCTCGGGTTTTCCTGGGTTGGTGTTGGCGATTCTGAAGCCCGAGATCGATGTCACCTTGCTCGACAGCAATGGCAAGAAGGTGCGCTTTCAGCGTCAGGCTATCCTCGAGCTTGCATTGAACAACGTGACGCCGGTACAGCAGCGAGTCGAACAGTTCAACGCGCCTGGGTTTGATCAGGTGATTTCTCGTGCCTTCGCCAGTTTGACGGATTTCGTTGGCAAGACGAATCACCTTCTGAGTGAAAGGGGCGAATGGTTGGCCATGAAAGGGCGTATCAACGAAGAAGAGCTTGCCGGTTTGCCTGCCTCGGTTATCCTGCGGGAGCGGCGTGTTCTGGAAGTACCCGGTGACGAGGCGGATCGTCATCTGCTGAGACTTGAACGCATCGGCTAGAAAGGCTCGTATGTGAAGCGAGTCGGGATCAACGTCGGTAAGGGAGTCATGCGTGACCAAAATCATTGCCCTGACCAATCAGAAAGGTGGCGTCGGCAAGACCACCACGACGGTCAATCTGGCGGCGTGCCTGGCGGCGTTGGACCGTCGCGTACTGCTTATCGATCTCGACCCTCAGGGGCATGCCACCATGGGCAGCGGCATCGACAAGCACGAGCTCGATGGCAGCGTGCTTGAGGTGCTACTGGGTGAGAAACGCGCTGCGGAAGTGATTCTCGACTGCCCCGACGCGGGTTATGCGCTGCTGCCGGGTAATGCGGATCTCACTGCCGCGGAGGTCGATCTGCTGGATCGCGACGGGCGTGAGCGCTGCCTGCACGAAGCGATCAAGGATGTGGCCAGTGAATATGACGTCGTGCTGATCGATTGCCCACCCTCGCTCAATATGCTCACCGTCAACGGCCTGACCGCTGCCGACGGGGTATTGATTCCGTTGCAGTGCGAATTCTATGCACTCGAGGGGCTTTCCGCGCTGCTCGATACCGTCGAGCAGATTCAGGCCAGTGTAAATCCGTCGCTGCAGGTATTCGGCATCGTGCGCACCATGTTCGACAATCGCAACAGCCTGACTCGGGATGTCAGCAAGCAGTTGCGCGACTATTTCGGTGATACCCTGCTCAAGACCACCATCCCGCGTAACGTGCGGGTGGCCGAAGCCCCTAGCCACGGCTTGCCGGTGACCAAGTATGCCCGCTTTTCGCGAGGCAGCCAGGCACATCGGGTATTGGCCAAGGAATTGATTCGTCGTCTCTCGCTATGATGTTGGAAACCGCATCGAAGGAATGCCCATGACCCGTAAACGCGCCCTGGGCCGTGGCCTGGACGCCTTGATTGGTGCCAATGCCCGCCGCCGCGAAATGCTCGAAGTCGACGGTCAGATCGATACGCCACTTGATGTCGAGGAGGCTCTCGAGGTTTCGGAGCAAGATGAACGTCTGATGCGTCTGCCGCTTGGCCAGCTGACACGCGGCAAGTATCAGCCAAGGCGCGAGATACAGCCCGAGGCACTCGAGGAGTTGACCGACTCGATCCGTGCCCAGGGCGTCATGCAGCCCATCGTGGTGCGCCCGATCGGCGAGGATCGTTACGAGATCGTCGCGGGTGAACGGCGCTGGCGCGCAGCCCAGCTGGCGGAGCTCGACGTCATTCCCGCCGTCGTGCGTGACGTCAGCGATCAGACCGCCCTGGCCCTGGCCCTCATCGAGAATATCCAGCGCGAGAACCTCAACCCGGTCGAAGAGGCGATGGCCCTGAAGCGCCTGCTGGAAGAATTTGAGCTGACTCAGCAGCAAGTGGCGGATGCCGTGGGCAAATCGCGCACCCAGGTCACTAATCTACTGCGTCTTCTGGCACTTGATCCTGAAGTACAGACCCTGCTCGAACGCGGTGATCTGGATATGGGCCACGCGCGGGCACTGCTGGTGCTGACCGCGGCAAAACAGCGCAAGGCCGCTCATGAGGTGGTCAACAAAGACCTCACCGTGCGCCAGACCGAAGCATTGGTAAAACAGCTTCAGGAAGGCAAACCGAGCACCAAGAAGGAGACTCAGCCACCCTCCGATGTGGTCCGTCTGGAAAATCAGCTCGGTGAGCTGTTGGGAGCACCAGTCCGCATTCAGCATGGGCGCAGTGGCAAAGGGAGGGTGACTATTCGTTATGCGAGTCTTGACGAGCTGGATGGCATTCTCGCTCATATTCGGTAATGATCTTCGCCGACTATTAATTTAGCACGTTAACGTTTTTTCTTGATATTTATTACGCTTTGGTCGTAAGTCTTCAGCTGTTAGCGCGATTTTGTATCCCATTGGTTGAAGGCTCGACGGGGCTTCCCTATAATCCGCCGAGGTCTGGCACTGGCGACTTTCAGGGCGAGCGATATCCGAGAGCCCAAGAGACGTAACGATATGCATCATCCGGTACCGGCCCGACTCAAGCGCCCAAGGTTCATGCGCCTGCTACTGGCTCAGTTGGCCATCATCCTGATCATAGTGGTGACGAGTGCCGTATTGATGGGTGGTAAAGCGTCGTTTTCAGCGCTACTTGGTGGTTTGGTGTGTTGGTTGCCTAACGCCTACTTTTCCTGGCGTGCCTTTCGCTATCAGGGAGCGCAATTTGCCAGAGACATTGTCAAGAGTTTTTACCGTGCCGAAGCCGGTAAGTTTGTTTTGACGGCCGTACTGTTCACACTGGTGTTCGTGGCAGTGCCGCCCTCAAATCCCGCTTTCTTCTTTGGCGCTTATGTGGCGACATTGTTCACGCAGTGGCTGGGACCCTGGCTACTACGACAACCGTCGCCCACCTGATATCGAGGCAATGCAATGGCAGGCAGCAATCTGACCACGACAGAGTATATTCAGCACCACCTGCAAAACCTCACCTTCGGTCATCATCCCGAGAATGGCTGGTCGATCGCGCATTCCGCCGATGAAGCGGCGGAAATGGGATTCTGGGCCATTCATCTTGATACCATGGGCTGGTCGATTGGCCTTGGCATTCTTTTTTTGTGGATCTTTCGCAAGGCAGCCAAGACTGCCAGCACCGGCGTACCTGGCGGTCTGCAGAACTTCGTCGAGTTGATGGTCGAGTTCGTCGATAATTCGGTGAAGGAGACCTTCCATGGCAAGAGCAAGCTGATTGCGCCTCTGTCATTGACGATCTTTTGCTGGATCTTCCTGATGAACTTGATGGATCTGGTACCGGTCGACTTTCTGCCCATGTTGGCGCAAAAGATTGGTGTTCTGGTGTTTGGTGCCGATCCGGCCCATGTCTATTTCAAAGTGGTGTCCACCACCGATGTCAACGCAACGCTTGGCATGTCGCTCTCGGTATTCGCTCTGATCATTTTTTATTCGATTCGCTCCAAGGGAATCGGGGGCTTTATTGGTGAGTTGACGTTGCATCCCTTCAGTGCACCCAACAAGATCGCCATGATATTTCTGATACCGGTCAACTTGCTGCTCGAGCTAGTGACTCTGCTTGCCAAGCCGGTATCACTGGCACTGCGTCTTTTCGGCAACCTCTATGCCGGTGAGCTGATCTTTATCTTGATCGCGGCAATAGGTATTTGGCAGTTGCCATTGCACTTTCCCTGGGCTGTATTTCACCTTTTGATCATCACGCTGCAGGCATTCATCTTCATGATGCTGACGATCGTCTATCTGAGTATGGCGACGGAAGAACACTGAACGCTGTAACCCCTTAACCGTTAAACCACTTGACCTAAACTGGAGTAAACCATGGAAGCACAAGTTCTGGGCATGACCGCCATCGCCGTGTCTCTGCTGATCGGTCTGGGTGCATTGGGCACCGCCATCGGCTTCGGTATCCTCGGCGGCAAGTTCCTGGAAGGCGCTGCGCGTCAGCCGGAAATGATCCCTCAACTGCAGGTGAAAATGTTCATTGTCGCCGGTCTGCTGGATGCCGTGACCATGATCGGTGTCGGTATCGCGTTGTTCTTCACCTTCGCCAACCCGTTTGTCGGTTAACTTACGGTTGGTCGATTCGACCCACCGTGACTCTAACCCCAAACCTGTGAAGCGAGAGGTGCTGGCGTGAATCTGAACCTTACTCTGATCGGTCAGGCCATTGCCTTCGCGGTCTTCGTCTGGTTCTGCATGAAGTATGTATGGCCCCCGGTCATGCAGGCTCTGCAGGAACGCCAGAAGAAGATTGCTGATGGCCTGGATGCTGCCAGCCGTGCTAATCGTGATCTCGAACTGGCCCAGGAGCAGGCCAACGAGACGTTGCGTGAAAGCAAGGAACAAGCAGCGGAAATTCTTGAACAAGCCCATAAGCGGTCGAACCAGATGGTCGAAGAGGCGCGGGACAACGCGCGTCAGGAAGGCGAGCGCATGATTGCCAATGCGCGCGCCGAGATCGATCAGGAAATCAACCGCGCCAAGGAAGAGTTGCGTGCGCAAGTCGCGCGACTCGCCATCGAAGGGGCTGAACGTATTCTGGAATCCTCCATCGACGAGAAAAAACATCGCGAGCTCGTCGACAAGCTCGCCACCGAGCTTTGAGGAGGTGACTCATGGCTGAAACGTCTACCGTCGCCCGTCCTTACGCCAAGGCGACTTACGAACTGGCGCAGGCCAATAAAAAGCTCGCAGCCTGGTCCGACATGCTGAAGCTGATGGCGCGAGTCGCCACCGACGATGACATGCAGTCCAGTGTACTGGGCAATCCCCGGCTATCCAGTGAGGAAAAAGCCGGTGTCGTCATCGATGTCTGTGGCAAGGCACTGGACGAGAAGGGGCGCAATCTTGTGCGCACCTTGGCGCAGAGGAATCGCCTGGCAGCGCTGCCAGACATCGCGGAGCAATTCGAACTGCTCAAGGCCCAGCAGGAGAAGCGTATGGATGTGACCATCGTTTCCGCCTTCCCGCTGGATAACAAGCAGGAAAAAACGCTCGCGAGTGCCCTGGCCAAGCGCCTGAACCGCGAAATTTCCATTACCACTCAGGTGGATAGCGCCCTGCTGGGCGGCGTCATCCTGCGTGCCGGCGACACCGTCATCGACGGTTCGGTACGTGGTCGACTAAGCCGTCTGCGCGACGCGCTTTCCGTTTGAGCTTGAGGGACACGGCATGCAGCAACTGAATCCTTCCGAGATCAGCGACATTATCAAGCAGCGTATCGAAAAGCTGGATGTCGCTTCCGAAGCCCGCAACCAGGGCACCATCGTCAGCGTCTCCGACGGCATCGTGCAGATTCACGGCCTGGCAGATGCGATGTTCGGTGAAATGATCGAATTCCCCAACAGCATCTTCGGCATGGTGCTCAACCTCGAGCGTGACAGCGTCGGCGCCGTCGTGCTTGGCGACTATCAGCAGCTCGAGGAGGGCATGACCGCCCAGTGTACCGGACGCATCCTCGAGGTGCCGGTAGGCCCCGAGCTGGTCGGTCGCGTGGTCGATGCTCTGGGCAATCCCATCGACGGCAAAGGCGACATCAATGCCAAGATGACCGATGCGGTGGAAAAGGTCGCCCCCGGCGTCATTACCCGTCAGTCCGTCGATCAGCCGATCCAGACCGGTCTCAAGTCCATCGATGCCATGGTGCCGATCGGTCGCGGTCAGCGCGAGCTGATCATCGGTGACCGTCAGATCGGTAAGTCCGCTATCGCCATTGATGCGATCATCAACCAGAAAGGCAAGGGCGTTACCTGTATCTACGTGGCGGTGGGCCAGAAGCAATCGACCATTGCCAGCGTGGTGCGCAAGCTCGAAGAGCACGGCGCCATGGAGCATACCGTCGTCGTTGCCGCCGGCGCCGCTGATCCGGCCGCGATGCAGTTCCTGGCCCCCTATGCCGGCTGCACCATGGGCGAGTACTACCGTGATCGTGGCGAAGACGCCTTGATTGTCTATGACGATCTGACCAAGCAGGCCTGGGCCTATCGCCAGATTTCCCTGCTGCTCAAGCGTCCGCCGGGCCGTGAGGCCTACCCCGGCGACGTCTTCTATCTCCACTCGCGTCTGCTCGAGCGTGCCGCACGGGTCAACGCCGATTACGTGGAGAAGTTCACCGAAGGCAAGGTAACCGGCAAGACTGGCTCGTTGACGGCGCTGCCGATGATCGAAACTCAAGGCGGTGACGTGTCGGCCTTCGTTCCGACCAACGTGATCTCGATCACCGATGGTCAGATCTTTCTCGAGACCAGCATGTTCAACTCGGGGGTCCGTCCGGCCATCAACGCCGGTCTGTCGGTCTCTCGTGTGGGTGGCTCGGCGCAGACCAAGATCATCAAGAAACTGGGCGGCGGTGTGCGCCTGGCGTTGGCTCAATACCGTGAGCTGGCGGCATTCTCGCAGTTTGCCTCGGATCTGGATGAAGCGACCCGTAAGCAGCTCGAGCACGGTCAGCGGGTCACCGAGCTGATGAAGCAGAAGCAGTATTCGCCGATGTCCGTGGCCGAAATGTCGCTGTCGCTGTTCGCGGCCAACGAAGGCTATCTGGATGACGTCGACGTCAACAAGGTACTCGATTTCGAAGCGGCCCTGCACGACTACATGAAGGCCGAGCATGCTGAGCTGCTCGACAAGATCAACCAGTCCGGCGACTACAATGACGAGATCAAGGATGGTCTTAAATCTGGCGTCGAAAAATTCAAGACTTCTCAGACCTGGTAAATCCTGCTGGCCCGGACCGTCGGGCCGGCGATTTCTCTGAGAGTCACGAATGAGGTAGATCGCGATGGCAGCGGCAAAAGAGATTCGCTCTCAGATCGGGAGCATCAAGAATACCCAGAAGATTACCAGCGCCATGGAAATGGTCGCGGCATCGAAGATGCGCAAGGCTCAGGAGCGTATGGCGGCGAGCCAGCCCTATGCCAAGCAGATTCGTCATGTCGTGAGCCATATTGCCAAGGCAAATCCCGAATATCGCCACGACTACATGATCGATCGTGAAGTCCAGCGGGTCGGGTACATCGTTGTTTCCAGCGACCGGGGTCTGGCCGGCGGCTTGAACGTCAACCTGTTCAAGACGGTAATCAAGGAAGCCCGGGCATGGCGGGACAAGGGCGTCGAGGTCAATTTCGTCGCCATTGGCAGCAAGGCCGGTACCTTCTTTCGTAATTACGGCGGCAACCTCATGGCAGCCAAGAGCGGCATAGGTGAGGCCCCGGAGACCAAGGATCTGATCGGTAGCGTCAAGGTGATGCTGGACGCTTACGATGAGGGCGAGCTGGATCGGCTGTACGTGGTGTACAACGAATTCGTCAATACCATGACTCAGAAACCGATCGCACGCCAATTGGTGCCATTGGTCGCCATGAAAGACGACGAAGACGAAGATCAAACTCGTTCCACCAGTTGGGACTACCTGTATGAGCCGGACGCCAAGGAGCTTCTCGACAAGCTCTTGGTGCGTTATATCGAGTCCCAGGTCTATCAGGCGGTGGTGGAGAATGCAGCCTGCGAGCAGGCGGCGCGGATGATCGCGATGAAGAACGCGACAGATAACGCCGGCAACCTGATCGACGATCTGCAACTGGTGTACAACAAGGCCCGCCAGGCGGCCATCACCCAGGAAATCTCCGAGATCGTGAGCGGGGCCGCCGCGGTATAGCGCGCCGGTAAACCAGGTTTCATTTGCAGGTATTTAAGAGGAACCAAGATGAGCGGACGTATCGTACAAATCATCGGCGCGGTGATTGACGTAGAGTTTCCGCGGGACGAAGTGCCCAAGGTCTACGACGCGCTGAAGGTCTCGGAAGCCGGGACTGTTCTCGAAGTCCAGCAGCAGCTGGGCGATGGCGTGGTGCGCTGTATTGCCATGGGCTCCACAGAAGGCCTCAAGCGCGGCTTCGAGGTGGAAAATACCGGGGCGGCCATTTCCGTACCGGTCGGTAAGGAGACCCTGGGCCGGATCATGAACGTACTCGGCGAGCCGATTGACGAGGCGGGCGAGATCGGCGAGCAGGAACGCATGCCGATTCACCGTAAGGCACCGAGCTATGCGGATCAGGCCGCCTCCAACGAGCTGCTGGAAACCGGCATCAAGGTCATCGACCTGGTCTGCCCGTTTGCCAAGGGCGGTAAGGTCGGCTTGTTTGGTGGCGCGGGCGTTGGCAAGACCGTCAACATGATGGAGCTGATCCGTAATATCGCGACGGAACACAGCGGTTACTCGGTGTTCGCTGGGGTCGGCGAGCGTACCCGTGAAGGTAACGACTTCTATTATGAGATGAAGGAGTCTGACGTTCTCGACAAGGTATCGTTGGTTTACGGTCAGATGAACGAGCCGCCGGGTAACCGTCTGCGTGTGGCACTGACCGGCCTCACCGTGGCCGAGAAGTTCCGTGACGACGGCCGTGACGTGCTGTTGTTCGTCGACAACATCTACCGTTACACCCTGGCGGGCACCGAGGTCTCGGCATTGCTGGGTCGTATGCCCTCGGCGGTAGGTTATCAGCCGACCCTGGCCGAAGAGATGGGGGTGCTCCAGGAGCGCATCACCTCGACCAAAACCGGCTCGATCACCTCTGTACAGGCGGTTTATGTCCCCGCGGACGACCTGACCGACCCATCGCCGGCGACCACCTTCGCCCACCTGGACGCCACCGTGGTACTGGCCCGCTCCATCGCCGAACTGGGTATCTACCCGGCCATCGATCCGCTGGACTCCACTTCTCGTCAGCTCGACCCGCTGACCGTCGGCGACGAGCACTACGATACCGCGCGTGGCGTGCAGAACGTGCTGCAGCGCTACAAGGAACTCAAGGACATCATCGCCATCCTGGGCATGGATGAGCTGTCCGACGAGGACAAGATGTCGGTGAACCGCGCGCGCAAGATCCAGCGTTTCCTGTCCCAGCCGTTCTTCGTCGCCGAAGTGTTCACCGGTTCTCCAGGCAAGTATGTCTCGCTCAAGGATACTATTCGCGGTTTCCAAGGTATCCTGAACGGGGAGTACGATGAATTGCCGGAACAGGCCTTCTACATGGTTGGTACCATCGACGAAGCCGTCGAGAAAGCCAACAACATGAAGTGAAGCCGTTTATGTTGCAGTTCATGTTAGAGGACTAAGGTATGGCGAACAGCTTCCAATGCGAGATCGTCAGCGCGGAGCAATCGATCTTCTCCGGCGAGATCAACCAACTCGTTGCCGCGGGTAAGGTGGGTGACCTGGGGATTCTCCCCGGGCACGCTCCCTTGATGACCGAACTGCAACCGGGTCCGTTGCGTGTGATGCGTGAGAATGGCGAAGAGGAAATCTACTACGTCACCGGCGGTTTCCTCGAGGTACAACCAAAACTGGTATCGGTGCTGGCCGATACCGCCACGCGGGCGCATGACCTCGATGAGGTCGCCGCCGAAGAGGCACGCAAGGAGGCGCTGCGTTCGATCAACGAACAGCACTCGGAGATGGATTATTCCCGAGCAGCAGCGGAGTTGGCCGAAGCCGTCGCTCAACTGCGAACGTTAGAGCAGTTACGAAAGAAAAGTGGACGAGGCTAACTCGACACGCATGATTGCTCTGTATCAAATGCCCCAGAGAGTAAATAACTCTCTGGGGCATTTTTTTATTAAGAACGCTAGTTTAATTGATTGGTCGTGTTCGATTAGTGAGCTCAGTAAGCAGTTTTTCAAACGTTAATGTAATTTAATGTAAATAACTGAGTCGTATAACGCATTGGTCTAGAAACGTCATATACGTTGGTACGTGACTCTAGAGAATTCTAGAATGGGTTCGATCACAGAAACGGACAAGGGATAGGCATGGCGCTTGATGTTGTAATTCTGGCAGCGGGTCAAGGTACCCGCATGCGCTCGGAAAAACCCAAGGTGTTGCATAGCCTGGCCGGCAAGCCGATGGTGCGCCACGTGATCGATACTGCGACAGGCCTGGGAGCAGACCGGCTGCATGTGGTGATCGGTCATGGCGGTGATCAAGTACGCGATAGCCTTGCCGATTGTTCGGTGCAATTTGCTCTGCAGGCCGAGCAAAAGGGAACCGGCCATGCGGTGGCCCAAGCGATGGAAGGGCTCGGCGAGGGCAAGGTGCTGGTGTTGTACGGCGATGTGCCGTTGATACGACGTGAAACGTTGGCGGCGCTGCTTGATGAAGTCAACGATCAACGTATGGCCCTCTTGACCGTGACACTGGACGATCCTGCGGGTTACGGCCGTATCAAGCGTGACACCGAGGGACGTGCCGTGGCGATCGTCGAGCACAAGGATGCCTCCGAGGCGGAGCGCGCCATTGCCGAATGCAATACCGGCATCATGGCGATGACCGCAGAGCAGTTACGTCGCTGGCTGCCACAGCTTTCTGCCGACAATGTGCAGGGCGAATACTATCTCACCGATGTGATCGCCATGGCGGCGGGCGAGGGCACTGTCATTGCCACCGCCCAGCCGGCAACGCCGGTGGAGGTGGAAGGTGTCAATAATCGGTTGCAATTGGCTCGCCTCGAACGCGCCTATCAGCTTGCCCAGGCGGAGCGGTTGATGACCGAGGGAGTAGCTCTGGCCGACCCGGCACGCCTGGATGTGCGCGGACATCTACAGTGTGGACGCGACGTCGAGATCGATGTCGGCTGTGTTTTCGAAGGCGATGTCGAATTGAGCGATGGTGTGCGGGTGGGCCCCTATTGCGTGATCCGCAACAGCCGGATCGGGGCCGCCAGCGTGATCGAAGCGCACAGCGTGCTCGACGGCGCCGTCCTCGAAGGGAAGAGTCAGATCGGCCCCTTTGCACGGTTGCGTCCCGGAACACATCTGGCCCAGGGCGCCAAGATCGGCAATTTCGTCGAGACCAAGAATGCCACGCTGGGCGAAGATGCCAAGATCAATCATCTCAGTTATGTCGGGGATGCCCGTCTGGGGCGCGAGGTCAATATCGGGGCCGGGACCATTACCTGTAACTACGATGGTGCCAACAAGCATTTCACCGAAATAGGCAACCGTGCCTTCATCGGATCCAATACGGCCTTGGTGGCGCCGGTCACGATAGGCGAAGGTGCCACCGTGGGTGCTGGCTCCACCATCAACAAGAATGTCGATGCCGGTGCTTTGGCAGTCGCGCGTGGGCGCCAGATTGGCAAGTCGGATTGGCCGCGTCCTCAGAAAACCCCAAAGCAGGAACACTAAGGAGTCAGCACGATGTGTGGAATCGTCGGAGCAGTAGCCGAACGTAACGTTCAGGGGATCCTGCTGGAGGGATTGAAGCGCTTGGAGTATCGCGGCTACGACTCCGCCGGTATGGCGGTGGTGTCCGAGGACGCAAGGCTTAATCGTCAACGGGCAGCGGGCAAGGTCGCAATGCTCGAGGAGCGGCTTGTCGAGGCTCCTCTCGCCGGTCACCTGGGTATCGCGCACACCCGTTGGGCCACTCATGGTCGACCCAGTGAACACAATGCCCACCCGCACCAATCCGGTGAAAGTCTCGCGGTGGTTCACAACGGCATTATCGAGAATTACGAATCGCTGCGCGACGAACTGGAAGGGCAGGGATACGTATTCACTTCGGAGACCGACACCGAAGTCGTTGCGCACCTGTTATCACGAGAATTCACCCTATCCCAGGATTTGCTGACCGCGGTACGTAGCGCCGTTGCCCTGCTGGAGGGTGCCTACGCGCTGGCGGTGGTGCACAAGGCCGAACCTCATACCATTATCGGCGCCCGCAAGGGCAGTCCGCTGGTGGTGGGCGTCGGGGTCGAGGAGGCGTTTCTTGCGTCGGATCCCCTGGCGCTGTTGCAGGTCACCGACCGCTTCATCTACCTCCAGGAAGGCGACGTGGTGCGTCTATCCAAGGGTGGCGATATCAGCGTTTTCGATACCACCGGTGAGCCGCAGACACGTCCGACACAGATCTTCGAGCACGGCGACGGTGCCGCTTCCAAGGGGGATTATCGCCACTTCATGCTCAAGGAGATTCACGAGCAACCGCAAATGATTGCCGCGACCCTGGAGGGTCGTCTTTCCGAGCGTCATGCACTGGTCAACAGCTTCGGTACCGAGGCCGAAGCCTTGTTCGAAAAAGTCAAACAGATTCATATCATCGCCTGTGGCACCAGCTACCATGCCGGCATGGTGGCGCGCTACTGGCTGGAGAAGTACGCTGGCGTGCCGACCCAGGTCGAGGTCGCCTCGGAGTATCGCTACCGCAAGGTGGTGGTTCCCGCGGGGACCTTATTCGTCACCCTGTCTCAGTCCGGCGAGACCGCCGACACCCTGGCCGCGCTGCGCTTCGCCAAGGATGGCGGCTACATCGGCAGCCTGGCGATCTGTAACGTGCCGGGTAGTTCGCTGGTGCGTGAATCCGACCTGGCGCTGATGACCCATGCGGGACCCGAGATCGGTGTGGCCTCGACCAAGGCCTTCACCACTCAATTGACCGCATTGATGTTGATGACGCTGAGTCTGGGACGCGTGCGCGGCATGAACGAGGAGGATGAATCGCGGATCGTCCAGGCGTTGCGTTCGCTGCCACGTCTCATCACACAGGTACTGGCGCTGGATAGCGATATCGAGAAGCTGTCCATGGAGTTCGCCGAGAAGCATCATGCGTTGTTCCTGGGCCGTGGCGCACACTTCCCCATCGCCCTCGAGGGCGCGTTGAAGCTCAAGGAAATTTCCTACATCCACGCCGAGGCCTATCCCGCCGGCGAACTCAAGCATGGCCCCCTGGCCCTGGTCGACAGCGAAATGCCGGTCATCTCCGTTGCGCCGAACGATGAATTGCTCGACAAGCTCAAATCCAACCTTCAGGAAGTGCGCGCGCGCGGCGGCGAACTGTTCGTTTTCGCCGATGAGCAGGTCAATATCAAGGAGAGTGAAGGCGTTCGGGTCTTGCGTCTGCCCCACGTCGACGACGCCTTGGCCCCAATCCTGTATACCCTGCCGCTGCAGCTGCTCTCCTATCATGTGGCGGTACTCAAGGGAACCGATGTCGATCAGCCGCGCAACCTGGCCAAGTCGGTGACCGTCGAATAGTTGTCGTGCAAGCGTTGAGTAAGCCCCAATGGGGGAATTTCATCTCGGCCTGCCCATGTGGGCCAATAGCGACTGGCGTGGCGGGCTTTATGCCCCCCACACCCCGTCCGAGACGTTTCTCGAGGAGTATGCCCGGGTCTTCTCCTGCGTCGAGGGCAACACCACCTTCTATAGCGGTGCGCCGCGAGAAGAGGTGGTGCTGGCCTGGGCCCGCCAGGCGCCCACGGATTTTCGCTTCTGCTTCAAGCTGCCCGCCCGTTTGACCCATGACAAACGCTTGGTTGGCATCACCGATGAACTCGATGATTTCATTGCGCGCCTGGCTCCGCTTCACGATCGGCTGGGTCCGTTGATGATTCAACTGCCCAGGGATTTCGGCGCCGATGAGTTACCCAGTTTGATCGGACTACTCGAACGCTGGCCCAGTAAGATCCCCTGCGCAGTCGAGGTACGTGCCAGTGAATTTTTCCACAAGGGGGACGCCGAGCGACAACTTAATCGCTTGTTGATAACTCATCATGTCGATCGTGTCATGCTCGATATCAGAGCACTTTTTTCAACACCGCCCGGGAACGACCCGAGGCTACTCAAGGCCCAGGGTGAAAAGCCCAAACGCCCGTTACACGTGCTTTCCACGGCAGAGACACCGATCGTTCGGTTTATCGGACATCTTGACAAAACGATAAATGAACGATACTTCCGTGCCTGGAGCGAACGGCTTTCCCTGTGGATAAAACAGGGGAAAACCCCTTTCTTATTTGTGCATACCCCCGACAATCGCCAGGCGCCTCAACTGGCAAGACACTTCCACTCGATGCTTTCGAGCCTCCAGTCACTTCCAACGCTTCCGAGGTTCCCCGGCGAGCGACAAACATCGCTTTTTTAATGCTTCGTAGAACCGATACGACGTTCCAGACTGGCCATTGGGCTCATCATCGGATAGTTTTGTCGTGAACTTATGCCTGTGCGCTTCATCGCACTCGGCGACAACAAAACAAGACGTCGCTTTCTCCAGGCGAGAAGTGACGACATGCGACATTAGGGTACAACATGGCAAAAATATCCCACGCACAGTGGTCTTCGAAGCTGACCTTCATCCTGGCGGCTACCGGTTCTGCAGTCGGCCTGGGCAATATCTGGAAATTCCCCTATATGGTGGGCGAAAGCGGTGGTGCCGCCTTCGTCCTCGTCTATCTCATCTGTATCGCTCTGGTGGGCTTGCCCATTCTGGTCGCCGAATGGCTGTTGGGTCGGCGCGGTCAGAAGAATCCCATCAATACCATGTCGGATCTGGCCAGACAGGAGGGGCGTAGTAAGGCCTGGGCCGTGCTGGGTATCAGCGGGGTATTGGGTGCCTTTATTATCCTGTCGTTCTACAGCGTGATCGGCGGCTGGTCGCTCTCCTACACATTGGGCTCCGTTACCGGGGATTTCAGCGGGCAGGACGCGGATGCCATCGGTGAATTGTTCAACGGCCTGCTGGCCGATTCGAGTACGTTGCTGCTGTGGCACTCGGTATTCATGGTACTGGTCATCGGTATCGTGGCGCGAGGAGTGACTGCGGGGCTTGAAGGAGCCGTGCGTACCTTGATGCCGGCCTTGGGTATTCTGTTGGTAGTATTGGTGGGCTATGGCCTTTTCTCGGGCTATTTCGTCGAGGCGATAAGCTTCATGTTCAATCCCGATTGGAGCAAGCTGGGAGGCGGTGTGGTATTGGCCGCCATGGGGCAGGCATTCTTCACCCTGTCCTTGGGCATGGGCATCATGATGGCCTACGGCTCTTATCTTGGTGAAGAGGTCAATTTGCTGAGCACCGCGCGCACCGTCATCATTCTGGATACGCTGTTTGCGCTGGTCGCGGGTCTGGCGATCTTTCCCATCGTGTTCGCCAACGGGCTCGATCCGAGTTCTGGCCCGGGCTTGATCTTCGTTACCTTGCCGCTGGCCTTCGGTAACATGACCGGCGGCGTGATCATCGGGCTTTTGTTCTTCCTGCTGCTGACCTTCGCCGCTCTGACCTCGGCGATTTCCCTACTCGAGCCGGTGGTGGAGACCGTCGAAGAGCGTACCCCGCTGTCCCGCGTTGGCGCCACACTGGTAGCGGGGGCAGCAACCTGGGCACTGGGCATCGCCGCGCTACTGTCGTTCAATGCCTGGTCCGAGATCAGTATTCTGGGGCTGAGCATCTTCGACTTCCTGGATACGCTGACCAGCAAGTATTTGTTGCCATTGACTGGGCTCATGGCAGTGGTATTCGTCGGCTGGTTCATGGATGGTGAGAAGGTGCGTCAAGAATTGGGGCTAGGAAGCACGGGAAGCGCGCTGTGGAAACTGACCACACGCTTTGTGGCCCCGATCGGCGTTATCGTGGTATTTATCAGCAGTCTTTGAATTGCTTATAGCGAAGCATCGCGGGCCCCAGAAGCGGGGCTCGCGAATGTAGTTAGAACGATGAAAACGATGAAGCAGGATAGCAACGACTTACTGCTTTATATCGTCGTAATCGGCAAGATCCTGTTCCAGACGTTTTGCCTCGTTGCGGATCTCGATACCGCGACGAGCGCGCAAGTAGCGCAGCGCGGCATTCCTTTTGCGGGCTTCGTGCTCGGCGACCTCCATGGACAAGAAAATATCGAGAAGTTCGCTTTTTAATGGTGTCAATTGTTCGGCATTACGCATACGCGACGCTCCTTGCCATCAAGAACCAATGTTATCGATGCGTCGATTCTGAATATAACGCAGCCATTATAGCGATGGCGTTGAATACGAATTCTCAAGTAACTCTCATTAAAGACGAGTATTCTTCATATCAAACGCGCTTAAACGGTGTAGTGCTATGGAGAACCCAGGAGTGAATACGTGAGCCGTGCCCTATTCGATGAAATGAGGCGTCGCATGGAGCACTTTCGTCGCTCCGAGCAAAAAGTGGCGCGCTTCGTGTTGCGCAACCCTGAGGAAGTCATCCACATGCGTATCGTCGATCTGGCCACCGAGGCCAAGGTCAGCGAACCGACGGTAGTACGCTTCTGCCGTGCGTTGGGCTGCAATGGCTTTCAGGATTTCAAGCTCAAGCTTGCTCAAATGCTGGCCTCCGGCAGTCAGTTCGCTCAGTTCTCGATGAACGACAGCGACAGCGTGGCGGAGTTCTCCCACAGCATCTTCGACTCCACCGTGGGCACGCTGTTATCGGTGCGGGATCGGCTCGACAATGACGCACTGAACAAGGCGATCAATGCGCTGGCCATGGCCAATCGGGTCGAATTCTATGGTTTTGGCGCCTCCGGTGCGGTGGCCTTCGATGCCCAGCACAAGTTCTTTCGCCTGCAGATATCGACCTCTGCTTATTCGGATCCGCATATGCAGAACATGTCGGCGGCAACCCTCAAGGAGGGAGATGCGGTGGTGGCCATTTCCCAGACCGGACGCACCCGGGCGCTGGTCGCCAGCGTGCGTATGGCCCGTGAGGCTGGCGCCACGGTGATCGGTCTGTGCCCGAGCGGTTCACCGCTAGCCGACGAGGTGACACTACCCTTGCCTATCGATGTACATGAAGACACCGAGATCTACACGCCGATGAGCTCCCGCATCGCACACTTGGTATTGATCGATGTGCTGGCGGTAGGGGTCGCCAAGACCCGTGGACCGCGCCTGGCCGAGCAATTGAAAGCGGTGAAGAGGAGCCTGAATCCGCTGCGCTTTCCCGAGGTAGAATAGGACTGGCTGCACCGGACGGGACACGGCTCTGTCGCTGTGGCGAATATGCTAAGCTGGACGTTCATTTTCGATGCCGATAGCCGCTTCCATGGATGATGTTTCACCGGGCGACGTTTCGCCACTTCTCGACGATCTCAATCCGGCTCAGCGCGAGGCCGTCAGCGCTCCTCAGGGCAATATGCTGGTGCTGGCGGGGGCCGGCTCCGGCAAGACAAGAGTGTTGGTGCATCGCATCGCCTGGTTGATGCAGGTCGAGCGTCTTTCGCCCTACGCCATTCTTGCCGTGACCTTCACCAACAAGGCGGCTCGGGAAATGCGCACCCGTCTCGAGGCGCTCTTGGGCCTGTCGCTGCGCAACATCTGGGTCGGCACCTTTCACTCCATCGCCCATCGCCTGCTGCGCACCCACTGGCAGGATGCGCGGCTGCCGCAGCATTTTCAGATCATCGATTCCGACGATCAGCTGCGCCTGGTCAAGCGTCTGTTGAAAGACCACAACATCGATGACGAACGCTACCCGCCGCGTCAGGTGCAGTACTTCATCTCTGGCTGCAAGGAGGAAGGGTTGCGCCCGCAACAGGTGCAGACCCACGGTGACGTCTACATGGGGCAGATGGTCGAACTCTATGAGCGTTATCAATTGACCTGTGAGCGCGGCGGACTGGTGGATTTCGGTGAGCTATTGCTGCGCAGCCTGGAGCTCTTGCGTGACAACCCGCGCCTGCTTGCCCATTACCGTGAGCGTTTCGCCCATCTGCTGGTCGATGAGTTCCAGGACACCAATACCCTGCAATACGCCTGGCTCAAGCTGCTTGCCGGCGAGCAGGCCGGGGTGACCGTGGTCGGCGACGACGATCAGTCTATCTACGGCTGGCGTGGCGCCCGGGTCGAGAACATCCGCCGCTTCGAGCAGGAATTCAAGAACACCCACACCGTACGGCTGGAACAGAACTATCGCTCCACCAGCGCCATTCTCGACGCGGCCAACACCTTGATCAGCCAAAACGCCGGGCGCATGGGCAAGGAATTGTGGACTGCCGGCGCCAAGGGCGAGCCGATCTCCGTCTATGCGGGCTTCAACGATCTGGATGAGGCCCGGTTCATCGTCGATACCATCAAGGAGAAGGTCGACGAAGGCTTCCATCGCCGTGAGATCGCCATTCTCTATCGTTCCAATGCACAGTCCCGAGTGCTCGAAGAGACCCTGATCCGCCAGGGGATGCCCTATCGCATCTATGGCGGGCAGCGCTTCTACGAGCGCCTGGAGATCAAGAATGCCCTGGCCTATCTGCGTTTGCTGCTCAATCGGGACGACGATGCCTCCCTGGAACGCGTCATCAACGTACCTGCCCGAGGTATCGGTACCCGTACCGTGGAGGTCCTGCGCGAACGTGCCCGAGATCAGAATATTTCGCTGTGGCAGGCGCTGCACGACAGCCTGAGCGACGCCACCCTCAAGGGACGCGCCGCCAACGCCGTGCAAGGCTTCGCCAATCTGATCGAGCGGCTCGATAACGACACCGCAGGCCTGACGCTGCATGAGATCATCGCCCACGTGAACGAGATCTCCGGTCTCATCGAGCATCATCGCAATGAGAAAGGCGAGAAGGGACAGGCTCGTGTCGAGAACCTGGAGGAACTGGTCAATGCCGCTCGGGCCTTCACCCAGGGCGAAACTCCCATGATGCAGGAGGCCGGCGAGGGTGCCGCCGCCCTGGAGCCGTTCCTGGCCGAGGCGGCGCTCAATGCCGGCGATCACGAGGCGGATGAGTTCGAGGATGGCGTGCAACTGATGACGCTGCACTCTGCCAAGGGCCTAGAGTTTCCTGTCGTGTTCATTGCCGGGGTCGAGGAGGGGCTCTTTCCCCACAAGATGTCCCTGGAGGAGCCGGGGCGCCTCGAGGAGGAGCGCCGGCTGTGCTATGTCGGCGTGACCCGGGCAATGCACAAGCTTTATCTGACCTATGCTGAACTGCGCCGGCTGCATGGCAAGGAGACCTTCCAGCGGGCCTCGCGTTTTCTGCGCGAGCTGCCGGAAGAACTGCTGGAAGAGGTGCGTCTGCGCGGCCAGATATCGCGGCCGCTCGCCTCGCGCCCAAGCCACGGGCTGCGCCAGGAGTCGGTTTCCGGAGGAGACGAGTTGCCCTCGCTTTCCCTGGGTCAGCGGGTGAGTCATCCGCTGTTCGGTGAAGGAATAATTCTCAACGCCGAGGGCCAGGGCGAGCGCGCCCGGGTGCAGGTCAGCTTCGAGGGCGAAGGCGACAAATGGCTGGTACTGGGGTTCGCCAAGCTCACTCCCCTTTGAATACCCGATTTCGCCCTACCTTTTCCATCATATCGCCTCGCTAATGTGCTTTTAGCGAGGCTTCTTGATATGGATCAATTCACATTGGTTTTCCGGTGGTACGCCTATCCTGGGGCGAGTATGTTTACAGCATAAACGTTAGGACGCTTAATTAGGCACAAGTCAGTCCCCTGCCGAATCAGAGTGCTCGAGTGTAATGAAAACGCTTGAGCTACCTGCTATTCACCCTGCAACGCGCAGCGATCATTGCGGCAACCATTGGGAGCAAGCCATGGCCAGCATAGGCAAGAAGATTTCCATTACGGTGGCGGTAGTCGCCATTCTCGGCGTTGCCGGGTTTCTCGTACTGACCTCGCCCTGGACCTGGTCACTGACCCATAGCCTGCCACCGGCGGCCAATGCTGACAGCCCGGCGGATATCGATAATGGCCGGCTCGTGTTCGTCGCCTCCGACTGTGCTACCTGCCATGCCACGACAGGACAGGACAGCGACGAGCAGCTTGGCGGTGGCAAGGTGCTCGACACCGATTTCGGCAAGTTTCACATGCCCAACATTTCGCCGGACCCGGAGCACGGCATCGGCAATTGGACACTTGCGGAATTCGACCGTTCGGTGCGCGAGGGTGTTGGCCCCGACAGTCTTCTGCCCGACGGCAAGAATCTCTATCCGGCGTTCCCCTATACCTCTTATCAGCGCTTGAAGCCAGAAGACGTGCGGGATCTCTACGCCTACATGATGACGCTGCCGGAAAGCGACAAGGTCGTGCCGGATCATGAACTCAAGTTTCCCTACAATATTCGTCGCGGTATCGGCGTCTGGCGCCTTGCCTTCCTCGATGGCAAGAGTGCCGCGGAGATTGGTGCCGATACTGCCGATCTTCCCGAAGACGTTGACCATGCCAAATTCGAGCGTGGCCGCTATCTGGTAGAGGGGGCTGCACACTGCGCGGAATGTCACTCGCCACGTACCTTCATGGGTAACATTCCCGATGACAAGCGCTACGCCGGCGGGCCGAACCCCGAGGGCACCGGCCACTTCCCCAACATCACGCCGGACGAGACCGGCATCGGCTTCTGGTCCGCGGCGTCGATCGCCAACTACCTGCATACCGGTATCAATCCGATCGGGCGCAAGTCCGGTGGCGACATGGCAGAGGTCATCGAGAACACCTCCCAGCTACCCTGGCAGGATCTGCAGGCCATGGCGACTTATCTCAACCATATCCCCGCCGTGGACAAACCGGCCCCGGGCATGCCCGAACCAAACCGCACAGAGGAAGTGGTGATGCTCGATACCGCCTTCGACAACCGTCCCCCTTTGCCGACCAGCGATCCGAAAGAGATTAGCGAGGGAGATGAAGTCTTTGTCGCCGGTACCAAGTCGCTCTATACGACGCCCGACCTGGAGCAAGCCGAGAGCGAGGACGGCAAGTTCCTGGGCGCGGCGCAAGCCAAGGTGCTTGCCAAGGAAGGCGACAAGCTGCAGCTCGAGATTGCCGGTTGGCAGCCAGAAAACGCCCCCTCGGTCATCTATCAGGAGAAGGGCCAGCGGGTGATCATGGCCGCCCTGGGTGATGCTGCCGTTGAGGCCACCGAGCGCGGTGAGGCGGAAACCGACCCCAATACGGATCAGGTCTGGCTGCCGGTCACCCTGACACTCTGGACCGATGCAAGCCAGCTCAACCTCGATCAGGAAGAACTCTGGACGTACAGCCAGAATGCGTACCAGAAAAGCTGCTCGTCTTGTCATACCCTGCCGGGCAAGGAACATTTCACGGCGAATCAATGGATCGGCACCCTCAAATCCATGAAGCGCTTCACGACCTTCAATGACGATGAGTACCGCCTGATTCTTTCGTATCTGCAGAATCACTCCAAGGATCTTGGTCCTGATACTGGCGCACCGGTGGTTCAGCATGCCAGCGAGGGAGTGCCGCAATGAGCCGCGACGCTATCGCTGAAGGGCGCATCGCTGGCCCGGAGACCAGCGCGCTCATTGTCGCTGCCGAATGGTTGAGCGGTATCTTCATTGCTCCGATGTCATCGCAGCAGGTGGCACAGGCCTGCGCCCGGCCAGGCCAGGACGCATTGCGTTGGATAGGGGCGCAGCTGGAGGCTTCGGCAGCGGCGGAAGCACTCTGTCGTACCCTTGAGCAGGATGACTCGGAGAATCTGGCGGTGCATCTGCAGCGCCGCTACACGGCGCTGTTCGAAGGCATCTTCCGACATCGTGCCGTACTGCCCTACGAAAGTGCCTGGCAAGAGGAAGACGGATCGACGCTTGGCGGCGAACCCGTCGTCGACATGAAGGCGGTACTGCGCGCGCTCGATCTGCACGTCAGCACGGACTGCTGTGAGCCACCGGATCATCTTGCCATTGAGCTGGCTGCCCTGGCGGCAGCGCTTCGCGGCGGTCAGAACATGATCGCGGCGGACCTGGCGCGTCGGCTGCAAGACTGGGTGCCGGCATTCACTAAGGCGCTGAACCGGCAGGACCTAGATGGCTTCTATGCTGGCGCCGGCAAGCTGCTGCTCGCTTTGGTCCGCGAAGCCCCTGCCTCACCGACGGCTAATGAATTCGCAGCGGCTTCCGTGCCTGAATTTGTGCTTGAGCAACGTGAAGGAGAATCTGCATGAGCAAGAAAACTGACGAGTTACGCGTTGTATCCGACGCGGACGTTGCTTCCCCCGGACGGCGACGCTTCCTGCAAGGCTCCGCCGCGACCGCGGCCCTCAGCGCCATGCCGTTTTCGCTCTCGTTTTTGAGCAAGGGCGCGCTTGCTCAGAGTGCATCGACAGAAGTCATCTCCGGCTGTCACTGGGGGGTGTTCAAAGGTGTCGTCGAGGATGGGCGTGCCGTCGAATTCAAACCCTGGGGCGGTGATCCCCAGCCTACATCCATGCTCAAGGGGGTGCGGGATTCGATCTACTCCGCCTCGCGCATCCGCTACCCGATGGTGCGTCGTGCCTGGCTCGAGCAGGGCCCGGGGGCCGATCCGGACGGTCGCGGCGACGGTGATTTCGTACGGGTCTCCTGGGACAAGGCGATCGAGCTGGTGGCCAACGAAATCACTCGGGTCCGCGAGCAGCATGGGCAGAATGCGATCTATGGCGGCTCCTATGGCTGGAAGAGCCCGGGCAAGCTGCACAACTGCAAGACGCTGCTACGGCGCATGTTGAACCTGACCGGTGGCTTTACCTCCAGCATCGGCGACTATTCAACCGGTGCGGCCCAGGTCATCCTGCCCTATGTCACGGGTTCCATTGAAGTCTACGAGCAGTGCACCACCTACCCGGTGCTCGCCGAAAATACCGATCTCATGGTGTTCTGGGGCTGCGACCCTCACAACAACTCCCAGATTTCCTGGCAGGTGGCGGACCACGGGGCTTTCCCGGGTATCGAGGCGCTCAAGAAAGCCGGCGTCAAGGTCATTTCCATCGATCCGCTCAAGACCCTGACCTGCGACTATCTCGACGGTGAGTGGATCGCCCCCAAACCGCAGACCGATGTCCCGCTGATGCTGGGTATCGCCCACACGCTGTTGAGCGAAGATCTGCACGATCAGAAATTTCTCGATCGCTACACCAGTGGCTTCGAGGAGTTCAAACCCTACCTGACCGGCGAGTCCGACGGTCAGCCCAAGGATGCGGACTGGGCAGCGGAGATTTGCGGCATCGACGCGGACACCATTCGCGATCTGGCTCGGCGTTTTGCCAACAACCGCACCATGCTGGCACTCGGCTATTCCATGCAGCGCCAGCATCACGGCGAGCAGTCCACCTGGATGCTGGTGACCCTGGCCTGCATGCTCGGTCAGATCGGCTTGCCCGGGGGCGGCTATGGCCTGAGCTATCACTACTCCTCCGGCGGCGCGCCGACCCACAATAGTCCTATTCTCAAGGCGATCGGCGATGCCGCCGGCGGGGGTAGTGGCGGGTCGGTCGACGAATCCGGCAGCGACGTCATGATCCCCGTGGCGCGTTTCGTCGAAACCCTGTTGAACCCCGGCGAAACCATGCAGTTCAACGGCAGCGAGATCGAGCTGCCGCTGATCAAGATGGCCTACTGGGCCGGTGGCAACCCGTTCGCCCACCACCAGGATCGCAACGAGATGCTCAGGGCCTGGCGCGAGCTGGATACCTTCGTCGTCAACGACTTTCAGTGGACGGCCACCGCTCGCCATGCGGATATCGTGCTGCCATGCACCACGTCTTACGAGCGCAACGACATCGAGCAGGTCGGGGACTATGCACTGTCCCATATCGTGGCAATGAGGAAGATCGTCGAGCCGCAATTCGAAGCCCGGGATGATTTCGACATCTTCGCCGCCATCGCGGACAAGCTGGGCAAGGGGCGTGAATTCACCGAAGGTCGCGCTGAGATGGATTGGATCCGCGGGTTTTATGAGGCCGCCAAGATCGAATCCCGGGCCAAGGGCATGGAAATGCCGATCTTCGATGTGTTCTGGGAATCGAACAAGCCGCTGGCCTTTCCATTGAAGGACGAACAAAAGAACTTTGTCCGCCATGCGTCGTTTCGCGAGGACCCGATTCTCAATGCGCTGGGTACCGCCACCGGCAAGTTCGAGATCTATTCCCGAGCCATCGCGAAATACGACTACGACGATTGTCCGCCACACCCGACCTGGCTGGAGCCGATCGAGCGTCTCGACGGGCCAGATACCAAGTACCCGCTGAGCATCGCCAGCAACCACCCCCGCGGTCGGCTGCATTCGCAGCTGTGCGGCACGGAGTTTCGCAAGACCTATGCGGTGCAGAATCGCGAACCCTGCTGGATGAACCCACGCGATGCGAAGGAGCGCGATATCAAGGATGGCGATGTGGTGCGGGTCTTCAACGATCGTGGGCAGATTCTCGCCGGTGTCGTGGTGACTGACGACATCATGCCGGGGGTGATCCAGGTGTCGGAAGGCGGCTGGTTCGATCCCCTCAATCCCCGGGAGATCGGCAGCCTGTGCTGCTACGGTGACGTCAACAACCTCACGCCAGGGATCGCCACGTCCAAGCTCGCGCAAGCCAACTGTGGGCAGACCGGCGTTGGAGACGTCGAGAAGTTCGAGGGCGAGCTGCCCGAGGTGTTGGTCTTTTCCCAGCCCGAGATCAGGGAAGGTTCCAACACTACCAGCTGAGAGGTGTCTCACTTCTGACAAGAATTTACCGGGCCGCCAGTGCGGCCCGGTTCTTTTTGGTTTGAGATTGGATCAGCGTGGCTTATACGGCGTACTTGCCGCGTAAATCCTCCGTCGCGCATACTGCGAGCGTCAAGAACAACGCACATGGAGTCACGCCATCATGCAACGTCGCAAGTTTCTCACCGGCCTAGGCGCCGGTGCCGCGGGTATTGCCGCCGCCCCTTTCGTCTCCACGGCCCGAGCCCAAGAAGACAAACCCATCAAATGGAAGATGGTCACCTCCTGGCCGAAAAACTTTCCGGCTCTGGGCACCGGTGCCAACGATCTAGCAGAGCGTATCAACACTCTATCGGGAGGTCGTCTGCAGGTCGATGTCTATGGCGCCGGCGACCTGGTGCCGGCACTTGAGGTATTCGATGCGGTTTCCAGCGGTACCGCGCAGATGGGCCATTCCGCCGCCTATTACTGGCGCGGCAAGGTGCCGGCAGCACAGTTCTTCACCGCGGTGCCCTTCGGCATGACGGTCAACGAGACCAACGCCTGGTTGTATCGCGGTGATGGCATGCAGCTATGGGATGCGCTTTACGGAGAGCACAATCTCAAGCCCTTTGTGGTGGGCAACACCGGTACTCAAATGGCAGGCTGGTTCAAGAAGGAAATCAATTCCCTGGAGGACATGAAGGGGCTCAAGATCCGCCTGCCGGGATTGGCCGGTGAGGTGATGAATCGCATCGGCGCCACGGCGGTGAACATGCCCGGCTCGGAGATCTTCACCTCGATGCAGACCGGGGTGCTGGATGCCGCAGACTGGGTCGGCCCCTATAATGATCTGGCCTTCGGCCTGCACCAGGTCGCCGATTATTACTATACCACCGCCTGGAACGAGCCCAGTGCGGCGCTGGAAGGCACCGTCAATCTTGACGCCTGGAATGAGCTCCCCGACGAACTCAAGGCGGTGGTCGAGGAGGCTGCACGCTCCGCCAATCTGGCCATGATCAACGAGTTTACCCATCGCAACGCGGAATCCTTGAAGGCGCTGGTAGACAAGCACGGCGTGAAATTGCGCTCCTTACCCGAGGATGTCATCAAGGCGCTGGCCAAGGCTTCCGAGGAAGTGCTGCAGGAACAGATCGACAAGGACGACAGTTCGAAGAAGATCTACGACTCCTACAAGGCCTTCCAGCAGCTCGTGTCCTCCTATACCGATGTGGGCGAGTTCGCCTACCTGAAGAATCGTCAGCTGGTGAGCGAAGCGAAGTAATTAGTCACTCGCCGGGTACGGCACGTATCCGGCCGTTGTCGTCCAGGGCGACCATCACGAAACGCGCCTCGGTGACCTTGTAAAGCTCATCGGGGTTGCGCTCCTGAGGCGGGCGTATCCAGACCTCGACATTGACCTTGATCGAGCTACGCCCGATGTCCTGTGCGTTGGTATAGATGTTCACCACGGAGCCCACCCGTACCGGGCACAAGAAATCCATGGTTTCAATGGCGACCGTTGCGGTGCGTCCATGGGCCAGGCGACCGGCACAGAGTTCAGCGGCCTGATCCATATGATTGACCAGCCAACCACCGGCGATATCGCCGTAAAAGTTGGTGTCTTGCCGTGAAGTGATCAGCTTGAGGGTCAGATCGCCTTGAGGCGCGGGGATGTCGTCGAGATCGGTCATGAACATCTACTTCCAATGGCTTGTTATGGTTTTATAGGGAGCGAGTATCTTAAACGCCATGCCGGGCAAACGGCCAGAGAAGCTCACGACCACGTTTGGGGCGGACAGCCCAGGGCGGTGCTTAACGGAACCGTCATCTTTGTGTGTCATCATCTTCCGCTACAACCTACGGCGCCGGTGATAGCATCGACCACAGGGCTATACGGCGGATTCAGGAGAGCTCCATGGAAATCACCAGTGACACTCACAGTCAGCATATCTCCAAACAGTTCAATCAGGAGCTCGAGGCACTCAAGACGCACCTGATGGCGATGGGTGGGCTAGTCGAAAAGCAGGTCCAGGACGCCATCCATGCGCTCCTCGAGGGCGATAGCCGTCTCGCGGAGGACGTCTGCGACAACGACCAGGCCGTCAACACCCTGCAGATCAAGATCGACGAAGAGTGCACCCGAGTGCTGGCGCGCCGTCAACCGGCGGCGTCGGATCTGCGTCTTGTGTTGGCGGTGATTCGTGCCACCTCGGATCTCGAACGCATCGGTGATGAAGCCAGCAAGATCGCGCGCAACGCCCTGGCTCTGGCGGAGGCGGGGCGTGATCCACGCGGTTTCGTCGAGGTGCGTCACATCAGCGAACATGTGCGCAAGATGGTGCGGGATGCCCTGACCGCCTTCGCGCGCTTCGATACGGATCTGGCGCTGAGCGTCGCCCGGGAAGATGAGCTGGTGGATACCGAGTACACCACCGCCATGCGCTCGCTGATGACCTTCATGATGGAAGATCCGCGCTCGATCAGCTCGATTCTGAGTGTGATGTGGATCCTGCGGGCCCTGGAGCGCATCGGCGATCATGCGGACAACCTCGCCGAGTACGTCATCTACCTGGTCAAGGGGCTGGATATTCGTCATATCGATGCCGACAAACTTGACGAGGCGGCGCTCAAGGGTAAGGTTTAGGCTTTTCCCGGAGTTAAGCCTTTCTATGCTCAATGCCTTTGGTGCCCTGACCCAGGGAACGCGGCTGGTTCTGTCGAAGGGCCTGCGGCGCTATGTCTTTCTGCCGATACTGGTCAATCTGGTGCTCTATGTGGGCACCATCGCCTATCTGCTCAACAATTTCGGCGGCTGGCTCGATTACTGGATGCTCAAGGTGCCCGGCTGGCTCGAATGGCTGGAGTGGCTGATCTGGCCGCTGCTGGTGATCAGTCTTGTCCTGATCGTGTTCTTCACCTTCACCCTGGTGTCCAATCTCATTGCCGCGCCGTTCTACGGCTTTCTCGCCGAGAAGGTGGAACTGCGCGTCACCGGCAGCCCGCCCCTGGACGATCGCGGATTTGTACGCAGCGCCCTCGATGCCTTGGGCCGCGAACTGGTCAAGCTGGCCTATATTCTGCCGCGCATGGCGCTTCTGTTTCTGCTCGGGTTCGTGCCCGGTCTCAACCTGGTCATGCCTTTCCTATGGGCAGCATTCTCCGCTTGGATGATGGCCATCACCTACCTTGATTATCCGATGGACAACAACCGAGTCAGCTTCGATGACATGAAACGCCGACTGCGTTCGCGCTGGTGGCCGACCCTGACCTTCGGTGGCTGGGTGTTGCTGGCGACCTGGATTCCCGTGGCCAATCTCATCCTGCTGCCCGGGGCGGTGGCCGCCTCGGTATTGATGTGGCAGCAGCACTACAAGGCGCTGCCGGCGCGTCTGTGACTGGCGGCGATCAGGCCATCCCGGACGTTCAATCCCATCAGCACAATGTTCGTCGCCCCCGCCAGTAACTCGATGCCTTGAATGGCGTAGAACATGGCATCGAGTTCACCTTGGTTTGCCTTCCAGGCCAGGAAGAAGGCTGAAGGCACGAGAACAAGAATACCCAGCGCCGCAATGATCGGCATACGACGTTTCTTTGCCAGGATGAGTGCATCGGTGCGCCGCTTGCCCATCGCCATGCCGGATCCGCCGGTGATCATCAGCGCTGGAATAAGAACGATCAATCCCCAGGGAATCGCCGTCTTGACCCAGACGATCAGCTCATGAGTGCCGAAGAGCTCGACCAGCACCGTCGAAAACCAGAATGTCAGAATGGTGAATAGTGCGATCATTGCGGCGGTTACATGGATACGCGGTTTCATGAAGCACCCCTGAATAGCATGGCGTCGTTTTGACAATATGCTGTCAATTTGGGAGGCTGTCAAACTATCTCGACGAGACATGGCCAATTTGTCACTATGCTGTCGACATGCTGATGCGAGGTGAGACAAGAGAGTCATGACGCAGGACTATACCGAGAGCGGTGCGCTATTTACCGACATTGCCCTGGAGACCTTTCGCCTGAACGGCATGCTGGTAGCGGAGGGTGATCGTCTGACTGCAGATCTAGGTCTGACCAGTGCCCGTTGGAAAGTGCTGGGCGCCATCGATATCGAGGAGCGACCGCTCACCGTCGCTCAGATCGCGCGACGCATGGGGCTCGCTCGTCAGTCCGTGCAGCGCATCGTCGGGGAACTGCAGAAGGCGGGCTATATCACGCTTTCCACCAACCCCGATCACAAGCGCTCGCCCTTCGTCGAACGCACGATCGAGGGTGAAAGGATCTATGCCATCGTCATGGCGCGGTATGTGCAGTGGGCCAACCGATTGGCCGAGACGCTGGATCGCGAGGCGCTGGCGCAGACCTTTGCCGTACTCAAGCAGATGAGCGAGCGTCTGGAGGACGTACCCTACCTGCCGGAACGGGCGGCATCGTCCTGATCGATACGGCATCATCGTCGGCGCAGGCTACCAGAGGTGAGGTTCGGTTCCTCCGAGATATCGCCAGTGGCCTGCAACAGCCGCGCTGCGGGAAAGACGCAGCGAAACAGCGCCCCCTGGCCCAGGCGGGATTCGATTTCCAGATGAGCATCGTGGCGCAACAGCACATGCTTGACGATGGCCAGGCCCAGTCCCGTACCGCCGGTGGCGGTGCTGCGGCCCTTGTCGACGCGGTAGAAGCGTTCGGTGAGGCGCGGAAGATGCACCGGATCGATACCCTCCCCATCATCGATCACTTCCAGGGCGGCGCCGGCGCGCCAAGGGTGCCAGCGCAGGGTGATGGTGGTGCCCGGGGCGGTGTAGCGCACGGCATTGAAGACCAGGTTGGAGAGGGCGCTGCGGAGCTCTTGCTCGTCGCCTAGGAGGTCTCGCGGATCGTCGATCTCGAGACGCAGGGTATGGCTGCCTTCCGAAAGCGTCTCGGCATCCCGGCGAATGGTTTCCATCAGGCCGGGAAGATCGATGCACGTGGTTCGCTTCGCACGATGATCGGTTTCCAGGCGCGACAGCAGCAGCAAATCCGTCACCAGATTCTGCATGCGGTGGGTCTGTTCCTGCATCTGCTGTAGACCGCGCTGCCAGCGCGGCGGCAGTTGCCCGGCATGCTCGCTGTAGGTTTCCAAATAACCGACTAATACCGTCAGCGGCGTCTTCAACTCGTGAGAGACGTTGGCGACGAAATCCTGGCGCATCTGCTCCAGGCGCTGAAGGCGAGTGATGTCCCGGACCAGGATCAGGCGTTCGTCGTCACCGAACAGGGTCAGTTGAAATTGCAGCACCAGATCACCGCGCACCGGCGAGGACAGGATCAGGGGCTCACGATAGTCCCGGGCCTCGAAATAGGCGATGAACTGCGGATCGCGCAGCAGATTGGTGACGTGCTGGCCGCGATCCTGGGGGGACTTCAGGCCCAGCATGTGTTCGGCGGCACTGTTCCACCAGTCCAGGTTGCCGCGTCGGTCGAGCATCACCACGCTGTCGCGCATGGCTTCCGCGGACTCCTGGACGCGGCGAATGACGTCGCGCAAGCGTGCCTGGGCCTTGTGCTGCGCTTTTTGATAGCGATACAGGCGATCGAAGAGATCGCCCCACACACCGGTGCCGGCGGGCGGCTCCTGGTGGGGGTTCTGATACAGCCAGGCATAGAGCTGGCGCAGATGGCGGATGTGAATGGCGATGAATAGCGCAAGCCCCGCGGCCAGTCCCCAGCCGGGCAGGCCGATGAGCCAGCCCAGGCCGCCCATGCCGATGATCAGATAGGCAAGCCGCCAGAGTTCATTGGTCCAGTAGTACATGAGTCGGGTTCATAGCCGGGTCGAAAAACGATAGCCGGTGCCGCGCACGGTCTGGATCAGATGTTGATGAGACTCCCCCAGCGCCTTGCGCAGGCGGCGGATATGCACATCCACGGTGCGCTCCTCGACATAGACATTACCCCCCCATACCTGATCCAGCAGTTGGCCCCGGGTATAGGCACGCTCCTGATGAGTCATGAAGAACTGTAACAGGCGATATTCGGTAGGCCCTATCTCCAGCGCCTGGCCTTTGGACGATACCCGATGACTGACGGGGTCGAGCAACAGGCCCTCGACCTCCAACGCCTCCTCGATGCCGCGAGGCGTGGTGCGACGCAGGACCGCCCGTAGCCGGGCCACCAACTCTCGGGGTGAAAACGGCTTGGTGATGTAATCGTCGGCACCGGCTTCAAGGCCCAGTATCTTGTTGTCTTCCTCGCTTTTGGCGGTGAGCAGAATGATTGGCAGCTCGCTGGTGACCTCTTCGCGCTTCAATCGACGCGCGAACTCGATGCCACTGGTGCCCGGCATCATCCAGTCGAGAAGCAACAGATCGGGTTGCTCATCCACGATCAGGGCATGGGCCTCCTGGGCGTTGTTCGCTTCCAGGACGCGGTAATCCGCCATCTCCAGCGCCACGGCGATCATCTCGCGAATGGCGGCTTCGTCATCGACGATGAGAATGGTCTTGGCAGTCATCCATTGGCCTCGTTGAAACGCGAAGCGAACCTGCGTTCAGGTTGCTTCGCAATGACAGGACGACGACGATTACACCGCGTATACATGACAACCGTATGACAAGCTCTTTTCAGACCGGCCAGAGTTCCAGGACCAACCCCGCACACACCACCAACCCTGCCCAGTGATTATTGAGAAACGCCTGAAAGCAGCGTTCCCGGGAGCGATGACGGATCAGCCAGTGCTGATAGACGAAGATCAGCGCCATCGCCCCGAGCCCCAGCCAGAAAAAGCCTCCCAGCGCAAGGCGGGCGCCGATGACGGACAGTAGCGTCAGGGTGGCCAACTGCAACAGGCCGATCATCAGCCGGTCGTAATGGCCGAACAGCACCGCAGTGGATTTGATACCGACCTTGAGGTCGTCATCGCGATCGACCATGGCGTACTCGGTGTCGTAGGCCACCGTCCAGGTCAGATTGGCACAGAACAGGAGCCAGGCTTCCACGGGAACCGTTTCCAGCACGGCGCCGAAGGCCATGGGGATCGACCAGGAAAACGCCGCACCGAGAAACAGCTGCGGCCAGTGGGTATAGCGCTTCATGAAGGGATAGATAAACGCCAGCGCCACGCCACCGAGAGAGAGCATCACGGTAAAGACATTGGTGAAGCACACCAGCAGGAAGGCGGCGAGCACCAGACCGGCGAAAAGCCCTTTGGCCTCGTTTTCGCCGATCCGCCCGGTGGCCAGGGGACGTGCCTTGGTGCGCTTGACATGACCATCCCAGTGGCGATCCGCATAGTCGTTGATCACGCAGCCGGCGGCGCGCATCAGATAGACCCCTGCGACAAAGATCAGCAGCGTGCCCCGGGCTGGTACACCATCGGCAGCAACCCATAGGGCCCACAGCGTCGGCCACATCAGCAACCAGGTGCCGATCGGCCGGTCTAGACGCGTCAACTGCAGGAAGTCGGGCAGGCGGCCAAGGCCGCGCAGGTGTGTGGCTTGAACCATGGAAGTCTCCGAAAGCCAATCGCGGGCCCAGTCTAGCGCCTAGGCAGTTTCAGATCATCCGCCATGCGCGCAAGGAAAAACTCCTGTACCAATACCTGGAAGCGGCCATGGCGAAACAGCGAACGCCGCCCCCAGGGACCGGGCTTGGCAGAATGGAAGGGCGCCGGCTGCCGGGTTATCTCGATCGGGCCTCGCTCGAGATCCGGCTGGCGGAACAACCAGCTCCCCAAGGAGCGTTCGCCCAGTTGCCTCAGACGCTGCCCTTGCAGTGAACTCAGTGGTGCGACGGAGCGAGCCACGACCCAGGGGTGTCCACCGACACACAAGGCCACTTCGCGCCGCCAGACTCGCTGGGCAAAAGGAATGTTCAGCGCCATGGCCTCGTCTCGGCGCGGCCGATCCAGACGTTGCACGAGCAAACGGACATTGAATTCACCATCCGCCGCATCGATCAAGCGCTGTGTGAGCGAATCCGTGGAAGCGATCCAGTGCCACCAGTCGCTGCTCATGGCCGGTCGCCAGGCGGCGGCGGGCCTCCAGGACACTTTCAAGAATGGGTAGGATCGATGTTCGGCGCTCACATGGGCTCCGGGTCAAAACAAGGGGCGGTAGTGTATCATGTGGCGTTTATTATGAATCGCCTGGCAGGAGTTCCATGAGCGTACCCTTGACCGTTCTCGGCACCGGCATGGCCGGACTCGGGCTGGCTCGCCAGCTGCGTGCCCGGGGCTCGGAGCGTCCGATCACGCTGATTACCGCGGACAGCGGCGACGACTATTCCAAACCCTTGCTCTCCACCGGTTTTGCCAAGAAGATGCCCCCCCAGAGGCTGGTCAGCCGTGATGCCCTGCAGGCCGCCGATGAGTTGCAGGCGGTCCTGCGTACCCACACCCGGGTCGATGCCATCGATACACAGGTCGGCCAACTGGCGCTGGGCAGCGAGCGCCTTGTCTACGGCGAGCTGGTGCTGGCCACCGGTGCCGCTCCCCGGCCACCCTTTGACATCCCCGAGTCTCTTGGCGGGCGTGCCTTCACCATCAACGATCTCGATGATTATCGTGCTTTTCATGCGGCCTTGATGACGCTAGGTCGTCCCGGGCGAGTGGCCATCGTGGGTGCAGGGCTGGTGGGCTGCGAATATGCCAACGACCTGCGCGCCGGCGGTCATGAGGTGGTGATGATCGCACCGGAAAGCACGCCGTTGATGCGGCTTCTTCCGGAGCCGTTGGGCCGCGCGCTGGGGGAGGCGTTCATGGACATCGGCATCGACATGAAGCTGGGTCGTGTGCTCGAAGAATTGCAGGGCGAGAAGGCCGGTGCAGCGCTGACGCTCGATGACGGGTACTCCCTGGAGGCCGATCTGGTACTGATCGCTACCGGCTTGGTGCCGCGCATTGAACTGGCGCGTCAGGCAGGACTCGAGGTCAGTGCCGAAGGCATCCATACCGATCGCTACCTGCGTACCTCGGTGCCCGGTATCTATGCCCTGGGCGATGGCGCCTGCGTGGCCGGGCTCAACGCCATGTATGTCCAGCCACTCCAGGCCAGTGCCAAGGCCCTGGCGGCCACTCTGACGGGAACCCCGACGCCGGTCAGCTATGGCGCCTGGCCGATACTGGTCAAGACACCGGCCTGTCCAGTGGTGGCGTTACCCCCTCGTCAAGCCCCCGCACGCTGGCGCGTCGAGGGTGAAGGCGCCGACCTCACGGCCATTGCCGAGGATGAGGAGGAGAACGTGATCGGCTTTGCGTTGACAGGGCGCTGTGTGCGGAGGAAAGTCGAACTGGCGCGAGCCGCGCCCGCGCTGTTAGTCTAAGCGCGTAATGACTTTTCGTTGGCATTAATAATGCTGAGAAAAGTAATTTCGTAATTATTTGTAGAATAATAATGGATGGTGAACGTTACCATCTTGTCACAGCTAAACTCATCAGGAGTGCTACATGCGTAAGCCAGAACTCGCCGCGGCAATTGCCGAGCGTGCCGATCTTTCCAAGGATAAAGCCAGTCAGGTACTCAACGTGATTCTCGATGAGATCACCGGCACCGTTGCCAAGGGCCAGGACGTCTCGCTGATCGGTTTTGGTTCGTTCGTGGTACGTGAACGCGCCGCCCGTACCGGCAAGAATCCTCAGACCGGTGCGGCACTGAAGATCCCTGCCAGCAAGACCGTTGCCTTCAAGGCCGGTAAATCTCTCAAGGATGCGGTTGCCAAATAGGCAGGACACTATTGGGTGAGCGTGCAGCTCATGTGTCGAATGCTCCTGGAGCTTGTCCACGATCTAGTGAGTGGGTATCGAATAAAGTGAAACTGGTTTCAACGCCGTATGTTCGCACTGCAATAGATCAAGAACGGGCTCTTCTTAGTGTGCCGGCTGTACGACAGCCGGCAGTTTCTTCCTACCGCTATCGGTAATGCCATGAAGCTGAAACTGATCTTGTGGCTACTCGGTGTGATGTTGAAACGTGCCAGGCGCGGCAATCGGCGCTTTCGCGAAACCCTCGATGATCTGCGCAGTCTGGACTGGGGGATTGCCACCGAGGACCTGAGCATTGCACGCCATTACCGCATGACCTCGGATGCCATCGAAACCGGACCAGGCTTGCCGGTGGATCTCGATCTCGAGTTGCGCTTTCGCGATGCCGAGGCCGCTATTGCCATTTTGAAGAAGCCCACCCAGCGCGCCTTTCTCGACGGCATGATGGAGGGCCGCGTACGTCTGGTCGGCGATTCGAAGGATCTGACGAAACTGCAGAAGCTGTTGCAATATCTGCGCTAGGCTTGCCTCTAAACCTGCCCGTAACGTCCCGCTTCCTCGCCTAACCAGCGGCGAATCAATATTTCGCTGGCGTCTGGGGCTTCTTCCAGTAACGCCTTGGCCAAGGGACTGACTCGTTCCAGCAAATCCTTGTCGCGCTCCAGATCGGCGATCTTCATCTGGGCCAGTCCTGTCTGGCGAGTACCCAGGACTTCGCCGGGACCGCGCAGTTCAAGGTCCTTCTCGGCGATGCGAAAGCCGTCGGTGGTCTCGCGCATCACCCCCAGGCGCTCCCGGGAGTGGGCCGACAGCGGTGGATGATAGAGCAGTACGCAGAAGCTCTCGGTGCCGCCACGCCCGACCCGACCGCGCAGCTGGTGCAACTGGGAAAGGCCCAAACGTTCGGGGTTCTCGATGATCATCAGGCTGGCATTGGGCACGTCGACTCCCACCTCGATCACCGTAGTCGCCACCAGCAGATCCAGTTCACCGGCCTTGAAGGCATCCATCACCTCGGCTTTCTCGGCGGCCTTCATGCGCCCGTGAACCAGGCCGACGGCCAGTTCCGGTAAAGCCTCGGTCAGGGCGTCCCGGGTCGCCTCGGCGGCCTGGCACTGTAGCGCTTCCGACTCCTCGATCAGGGTGCACACCCAATAGGCCTGCCGCCCCGCTGCGCAGGCACGACGAATGCGCGCGACCACCTCAGGACGGCGTTCGTCGGGCACGGCGACGGTCTGCACGGGGGTGCGCCCCGGGGGGAGTTCGTCGATCACGGATAGATCGAGATCCGCGTAGGCGCTCATCGCCAGGGTTCGGGGAATCGGCGTGGCGGTCATGATCAGCTGATGCGGCGTCAGGCCGCCGGCCTCGCCCTTCTGACGCAGTGCCAGGCGCTGATGCACCCCAAAGCGATGCTGTTCGTCGACGATGGCCAGGCCCAGACGCTTGAAGTGCACATCCTCCTGGAACAGCGCGTGAGTGCCCACCGCCATCTGCACGCGACCATCGGCAATGGCCGCCTTGGTATCGAGACGCGCCTTGCCCTTGAGCTTGCCGGCCAGCCAGGCGACCTCGATGCCCAGCGGAGTCAGCCAGTCGCGAAAATTACAAAAGTGCTGTTCGGCGAGAATCTCCGTGGGTGCCATCATCGCCGCCTGGCAGTCGCCGGCGATGGCCTGGAGCGCGGCCATGGCGGCGACCACGGTCTTGCCCGAGCCAACGTCACCCTGCACCAGGCGCAACATGGGTGTGGCAGTCTCCAGGTCCCGGGCGATCTCATCGAGCACTCGGCGTTGAGCACCGGTCAGGGCAAAGGGCAACTGGGTGAGAAAGCGTGCCTGCAGGCCACGTCCGGACGGTAGCGACGGTGCGCCATCGGTCTGGATGCGCAGACGCACCTGGCGCAGACTGAGCTGATGGGCGAGCAGTTCCTCCAGCGCCAGACGGCGCTGGGTGGGGTGGGTGCCACTGGCCAAGCGCTCGAGATCCGCATCCGGCGGCGGCTCATGTAGATAGTGCAGACAGGCGTGTAGTTTGGGTAGCCGGAAACGCTCGCGCAGCGGTTCGGGAATGCCGTCCGGCAGTGACTGCGGATATTGGTCGAGTGCCTTGAGTGCCTGAGTGATCAGGCCACGTAACCGCGCCTGGTTCAGCCCTTCGGTCGTCGGGTAGATCGGTGTCAGATGCTCTTCGACCGGCGCGTCGTCCTGACGTAACAGGCGGTATTCGGGATGATAGAGCTCGAGGCCAGTGGCGCCGGCTCGGGCTTCTCCGAAGCAGCGCACATGTACCCCTCGAGCAAACTGCTGCTGCTGGGCCGGGGAAAAATGAAAAAAGCGCAGGCTGAGAATGCCGGAACCATCCTTGAGCCGCACCAGCAGGCTGCGCCGTCGCCCCTTGACCACCTCCGCGGCGCAGACTTCGCCGTCCACCACTGCTTCCTGACCGGCGCGCAGGGTGGCGATCGGGGTGATGCGCGTACGATCCTGATAGCGTAGCGGCAGATGGAACAGCAGATCGGCAACCCGCTCGATGCGCAGTCGCTCCAGCTTGGCGGCCATAGCATCCCCGACGCCGGCCAGGGTAGTGACGGCTTGATCAAGCTCAGTCCGATTCATGTACTGATTCATGCCGGCACGGCGTCCGGTTGGTCCTGATAAGCGTGCTTGACGGCGTCGATCAGCACATCGACGGCCTTGGGTCGCGGAAAGCTGGCGCGCCAGGCCACCGCCACGGTGCGACTCGGCGCTTCTGGAGTGAAGGGGCGGCTCTCCAGCATGCCGGTTTCGTAGTGCCCGGTGCCGATCGCGGATTGCGGCAACACCGTGATGCCCAGCTTGGAGGCGACCATATGGCGAATGGTTTCCAGAGAGCCACCTTCCGCGGTCAGGGTGTTGGAGGGGCTATTCAGTTGAGCGCTGATCGCCGGGCACGCCTCGAGAATCTGATCGCGAAAACAGTGACCTTCTCCGAGCAGCAGCAAGCGTTCCTTGAGTAGATCCTCTTTGTCGATGCTGGTCTTGTGTGTCCAGGGATGATCGCTCGGGATCAGCACTTCGAAGGGCTCTTCATAGAGGGGCCGAGTGACCACATCGACCTCGGTGAAAGGCAGTGCGACGATGATCGCATCGAGTTCGCCACTGCGCAGTTTATGGCGTAAATTGGCGGTGAAGTTTTCCTCGATATAGAGCGGCATGTGCGGCGCCATGCGCGCCAGTTGAGGAATCAGATGTGGAAACAGATAGGGCCCGATGGTGTAGATGGCGCCGATACGCAGAGGGCTGCTCAGTTGATCCTTGCCTTCGCTTGCCAGCTCACGAATGATGCTTGCCTGTTCGAGCACCCGCTGGGCCTGTTCGACGACCTTCGCACCCAAAGGCGTTACCTGAACGGTCGCCTTGGAGCGCTCGAAGAGCGCTACCTCGAGTTCGTCTTCGAGCTTCTTCACCGCCACGGACAAGGTGGGTTGCGAGACGAAGCAACGCTCCGCGGCACGCCCGAAATGCCGTTCCTGGGCCAGGGTTACGATGTACCGGAGTTCTGTTAGAGTCATGATTGGGCCCTAAGGGCTTCCTGTCGATTCGATGGATTATGTTCGTTTTACCAAGGAGCCAGGTAAAGGTGAAGAATACGTGTTTGATTCTCGGCTGTGGCGATATCGGCAAGACATTGGGAACCCAGCTGATCGAGGCGGGCCATCGCGTGATCGGTGCGCGCCGCAACCCCGAGGAATTGGCCGCTAGTGGCATCGAGCCATTGGCCATCGATCTCAACGATCCGGAATCGCTCAAGAACCTACCGGATGCCAACATCGTCATCTATGTCGTCAGTGCCGATCGCTTCGACGAACAAGCTTACCAGGCCGCCTACCGGGATGGCCTGAGAGCGGTATTGGCCGAACTTGACCAACGCACGCATAAACCGGCGCGGATGTTCTTCGTTTCATCGACCAGCGTTTATGCCCAGCAGGACGGCGAGGCTGTCGATGAGAACACCCTGACTCAGCCGACGGGATTTGCGGGTCAACTGATGCGCGAAGCCGAACAGACCCTCATCGCCCACGATCTGCCCGGCACCGTGGTGCGTTTCTCGGGCATCTATGGTCCGGGGCGCGACCGGCTCATCCAACAGGTACGCGAAGGACGCATTGCCGCGGCCACCCCGCCCATGTACTCCAATCGCATCCACCGCGACGACTGCGCCGGCGTACTGTCGCATCTGATCGCCAAGACCTTGAACGATGAGCCCCTTGATGAGCTCTATCTGGCCAGCGACTGCGAGCCGGTACCCTTGCACGAGGTGATGGCCTGGCTGGCCAAGCGTCTCGAGGTCGAGACCCACGAAGTCATTCAGTCGCCACTACGCCGGCGCTCCAGCAAGCGCTGCGACAATTCTCGCCTGCGCGAGACCGGCTACGAGTTCCGCTACCCAACCTTCCGCGAGGGCTACGCTCAAGTCCTTGCGAGTGCCCACCAAGGTCGTTCACAGAAGGCGTGATACCGCCCCGCCACCCGCTGGTGGCGGGGTTCGGTGTCTCAATCACCGAGCACCATGACGGCCTCTGCCTCGAACTGGCTTTTCTTGGGCAGCGCCTTGATGCCTACGGCTGCTCGGGCTGGGTGGGGAGCGGTGAAGAACTCTTCCATGATCTGATTGACCACGCCGAAGTTGTCCAGATCGACCAGATACAGATTGAGTTTGACGATATCCTTGAGCGAGCCGCCGGCTTCCTCGCAGACCGCGCGGAGATTGGTGAAGACCTGACGGACCTGATCCTCGATATCACCGGATACCAGCTCCATGGTCTGGGGATCGAGGGGAATCTGACCGGACATATAGACCGTATTGCCGGCCTTGATGGCCTGTGAATAGGGGCCGATGGCAGCGGGTGCCTTTTGGGTCTGGATGATGGCCTTGTTACTCATGGGTGACTCCTCGTCATGTTCATCGGAATAAAAACGATCACCCGGTCGCAGACATGGGCGACAGGGTGATCATGGATTATCAATTGTGGACGCGGGTGACCTTGTCTACATTATGCAGATTGCGAATGCGCTTGATGATTCGTGCCAGATGCACTCGGTCTCGTACCGCCAGGGTCAGATTGACCAGTGACAGGCGCGCATCTCGCTCCTCGATTCCCACTCGTTCGATATTGGCATCCGCGTCTGTTACCAGGCTGGCAAGCTCGGCTACCAGCCCACGACGCGATTCCATGGCAATACGCAGCGCCACGGGAAAATCGCCGCTGATGTCCGGTGACCACTCCAGGGTCAGCAACTTATCCGGCTCATTACGTAATTCGATGATATTGCGACAGGCGCTACGGTGCACCACGATACCCTTGCCTACCGATAGATGCCCAATCACTGAATCGCCCGGCAACGGATGACAGCAACGGGCGAAGCTGATGACCATGCCCTCGGTGCCGTTGATGGTCACCGGCCCTTCCAGCCCCGTCACCGCATGTGCTATTTCCTGACGCTCGCCGTCCACCAAGCGTCGCGCCACCGTGTGGGCCATACGGGTGCCCAGGCCGATGGACTCGAGAAGATCATCGATATGCGCCATGTCCAATTCGCTGAGTAGCCTCAGCACCGGCTCGTCGGCAAGGTCTTCGAGGCTGGTGGCATAATCGGCCAGAGCACGATTGAGAAGACGTTGACCGAGCTGAATGGATTCACTGCGCTGCTGATTCTTGAGGGCGTGGCGAATCGCCGAGCGTGCCTTGGCGGTAACGACGAAATTCAACCAGGCCAAGCTCGGGCGCGCCCCCGGTGCGGTGATGATCTCCACCGTCTGGCCGCTTTCCAGACGTGTCGATAAGGGGGCCAGGTGGCGATCGATGCGACAGGCAATGCAGCTGTTACCGATGTCGGTATGCACCGTGTAGGCGAAATCCACTACCGTGGCGCCCTGCGGCAGCTCCATGATGTCGCCGCGGGGGGTGAAGATGTACACATCGTCCGGGAATAGATCGTTCTTGACGTGTTCGATGAACTCCAGGGAATCCCCGGCCTGGCGCTGCATCTCGAGTAGACCGCGCACCCATTCTCGAGCCCGGGCGTGGCTGCCCAACGCGATAGGGTGCTCGGTCTGACCGGCCTTGTAGAGCCAATGGGCGGCAATACCGTTGTTGGCCATCGCCTCCATCTCGCGAGTACGAATCTGCACCTCGATGGGAATGCCATTGGCGCCGAACAGCGTGGTATGCAGGCTCTGATAGCCGTTTGCCTTGGGGATGGCGATGTAATCCTTGAAGCGCCCCGGCACTGGTTTGTACAGATTGTGTACGGCACCCAGAATACGATAGCAGCTATCGACATTGTCGGTGATGATGCGAAAACCGAACACATCCATGATCTCGGCGAAGGGTTTGCGCTGATCGCGCATCTTGCGATAGATCGACAGGAGATGTTTCTGGCGTCCGATCACGGTACCGTGCAGGTCATCGTCATCCAGGCAGTTCTGTAGCGTGGTCTGGACCTGACGAATCATCGTGCGGCGATTGCCCCGAGCCTTGGAAACGGCACGCTTGATGCGTTCGGCACGCATCGGGTAAAGCGCTTGGAAGGAGAGATCCTCGAGTTCGATACGGATGGTGTTGATGCCCAGACGCCCGGCGATGCGGGCGTAGATTTCCAGGGTTTCCCGGGCGATACGGCGCTTCTTGTCGGGGCGCAGCGCACCCAGGGTACGCATGTTATGCAGGCGATCGGCGAGCTTGACGATGATCACGCGGATATCCTGGGACATCGCCATGACCATCTTCTGAAAGTTCTCGGCCTGAGCGACCGCCTTGTCCTCGAAGGTGATCTGGGTCAGCTTGGAGACGCCATCGACCAACTCAGCCACCGGCTCGCCGAACTGGTTGGCCAGGGCCGTCTTGGAAATACCCGTGTCTTCGATCACGTCGTGCAGCATGGCGGCCATCAGGCTCTGATGATCCATGTGCATGTTGGCGAGGATATTCGATACCGCTAACGGATGAGTAACGTAGGGCTCACCCGAGCGCCGATGCTGGCCATCATGGGCCTGTTCGGCATAGTAGAAGGCGCGCTTGACCTGCTGAATCTCGTCCAGAGGAAGATAACCGCCAAGGCGATCAGCCAGGTCATCGATGGTGAACATACAGGGCGCCTATTCTGAAGATCTACGTCAAGAGCCACGAATCTTGTATACCCTATCCTGAATCTCCACGACGCTAGACCGCAAGTCCTGCCGGCGCTTGGCAAACGCCGGGGTCGACGTCTTTCTTGGGATGGCGTTGCCGCCTGATCTCTATATACGCTATCTATGTAAGCTATACAGGCACGTCGGAATCGTAGCTGACAGGCTCGGGCCGAACGCGAACCGGCGCCTCCACGGGCTCATCGAGAACGTTCTCGTCGATTTTGCCGGCCGCAATCTCGCGCAGCGCCATGACCGTGGCCTTATCATTTTCCCAAGGCAGTAATGCATCGCGGGAGCCTCGGGCCAGCTGACGAGCGCGCTGGGTGGAGATCATGACCAGCTTGAAACGGTTTTCGACATTCTCAAGGCAATCTTCAACGGTAACTCGCGCCATGGATAGTATCCTGATGTGCTGTTCGTACAGGCGGCGACTACGAAAAACAGCGACCCGTAACCGACGCCAATTGAATGGGTAGGACCGAGTAGTCTACTCGACCCCTTCACTATGAGACAAGAGCGCCTGAAGGAGCGGGCCCTGGCGTTCTCGAACCCGCTCCAGACGCGAGCGCTCGGCAAGCACCAGGCCTACCAATTGGTCCCGAGCAGCACCGAAGTCGTCATTGACGATGACATGAGCGTATTCAGCGAAATGCGACATCTCGCTGACGGCATCGCGCATGCGCCGGTCGATCGTCGCCGTATCGTCGGTGCCACGGTTCGACAACCGTTCCCGCAGTGCTTCCCGAGAGGGGGGCAGGATGAACACCGACACCGCCTTCGGCATTTGCTCGCGCACCTGACGCGCGCCCTGCCAATCGATCTCGAGAATCACATCCTGACCGGCAGCAAGCAGTGCCTGCACCGCCGGTCGCGAGGTGCCGTAGTAATTGTCGAATACCTGGGCATGCTCGAAGAAATCGCCGCGCTCGATCATGCCCTTGAAGGTGGTGACATCGACAAAGTGATAGTTGAGGCCATCGATTTCGCCGGGCCGCATCGCTCGAGTGGTGTGCGAGACCGACACCTGGATGCCGTCCAACTGCGCGAGCAGCGCACGCACCAGGCTGGTCTTGCCGGCGCCGGAAGGAGCAGAAACGATGTAAAGTGTACCGTGGGACATGAGCAAGCCCGGTTGAATCAGATCGGATAAGGCGCGCATTATCGCACATTGCGGCGGCGCCCCTGCAACGGATGGCGCGACTCCCTGACAAGGATGCTTATGAGTACTTCTTCGGCTGATAGCAACAGTGCGGCTCGGCTGGCCTTCGTGGGCCTGGCCTTCGTCTTTCTTACCACCATGCTGGGTACGACCCTGCCGACGCCGTTGTATCCGGTCTATCAGCAGCAGTTCGGCTTCTCACAGTTCATGATCACGGTAATTTTCGCCGCCTATGGCGTCGGGGTGGTCGGCGCCCTGATCGTCACCGGGCGTTGGTCGGATCAACTAGGTCGGCGGCCCCTGTTGTTCGGCGGTCTGATGGCCGCAGCGCTCAGCGATATTCTTTTTCTGAGCAGCCAAGGGCTTTCCTGGCTATTGGCCGGGCGGGTGTTGTCGGGAATTTCCGCAGGCATCTTCACCGGTACGGCCACCGTGGCAGTGATCGAGCTGGCGCCAAAAGACATGAAACCGCTCGCTACCTTTGCCGCCACCGCCGCCAATATGGGTGGGCTGGGTCTGGGTCCGGTAGTGGCCGGCCTGCTGGGGCAATATGGAATATGGCCACTTCATCTTTCCTACCTGGTGCATCTGGGCCTGGTCGGCCTGGCACTGGTGGCGGTATGGCGTGCTCGAGAGACCGTCACGCGCTCTGCACATCCCCATCTCACCTTGCAGCGATTGTCGGTGCCTGGTGAAGTGCGCACCGTGTTCTTGCCCGCCGCTATCGCCAGCTTCGCCGGATTCTCGGTGCTAGGGTTCTTCACGGCCACCGCGCCCGCGTTCATGAGCGAGGTGCTGGGCTATTCGAACCTGGCGCTGATCGGGGCGGTGGCCGGAACCGCTTTCTTCGCATCGATTCTGGGACAGCGATTCCAGAATCGACTCGAGGAATCTCTGCGCCTGCCCTGGGGCTGCGTGTTGGTGATTCTTGGCGTGGGTCTGATCGGCACCGCCATCGCGATCGTTTCGCTCGGTATTTTCCTGGCAGGAGCCGTTGTCGCCGGGTTAGGTCAGGGCATTGCCTTGCGCGCCGGACTGGGCGCCATTACCGCCGCCTCCCCCGCCGAACAGCGTGGTGAGGTGACCTCGACGTTCTTTGTCGTGAGCTATGTTGCGTTATCGGTACCCGTGATGGGGATCGGTCTGGTGGCGCGCTTTGCGGGATTATCCGCAACCGGTATCGGTTTTGCCGGATTTGTGGCTCTTCTGGCGGTCGCTGCACTGGTATTATTGTTGAAACACCGCGCCAAGGCGTCGGCCCAGCCTGCGTCTCAATCCTCATCCAGCCAATCATCCTGTAGAGAGCCCTGACATGACCGCCACCACACTGCGTATCCGCCGCCCCGATGACTGGCACCTGCATCTGCGCGACGGCGAGGCGATGGCGACGGTGCTGCCCTATACCAGCGCTCTCTATGGCCGGGCCATCATCATGCCCAACCTGGCCACGCCGGTCACCACGGTGGCCGCAGCGAGAGCTTATCGTGAACGTATAGTGGCGGCCTTGCCGACCGGGCATGAGTTCACGCCGCTGATGACCTGCTATCTCAGCGACAGTGTGACCTCCCAAGACCTGGAAGAGGGCTTTGCCGAGGGTGTATTTACCGCCGCCAAGCTCTATCCCGCCAATGCCACCACCAATTCCGCCCTTGGCGTGCGCGACGTCAAGGCGATCTATCCGCTGTTCGAGACGATGCAGCGCCTGGGGATGCCGCTTTTGATCCATGGCGAGGTCACCCATGCCGAGGTGGATATCTTCGATCGAGAAAAGGTCTTCATCGACGAAGTGATGGAGGATATCCGGCATCAATTTCCCGAACTCAAGGTGGTCTTCGAGCACATCACCACCCGAGAGGCGGCGTATTACGTTCTGGAAGGCGACGACTATCTGGCGGCGACGATCACCCCGCAGCATCTGGCCCACAACCGCAACGATATGCTGGTGGGGGGCATCCGCCCGCACCTGTTTTGTTTGCCGATATTGAAGCGCGACATCCATCAGCGTGCTTTGCGTCAGGCCATCGCCAGCGGTCACCCACGCTTCTTCCTGGGCACGGATTCTGCGCCACATCTCGCCTCCGCCAAGGAGACGAGCTGCGGCTGTGCCGGGGTGTTCAATGCCCCATCAGCGCTTGAAACATACGCTACGGTATTCGAGGAAGAGCGCGCGCTGGATCACTTCGAAGCCTTCTGCTCGCTCAATGGCCCGCGTTTCTATGGGCTGGAGCCCAACGAGAATGTCATCGAACTGGTCCGCGAGCCCCATGACGTGCCGGAGACGATACGCTGTGGCAATGAGCACTTCGTGCCCTTCCAGGCGGGGGAGCGGTTGGCCTGGTCGGTGAGGCAACATTAAGCCTTAGGCCATGACTCAAACTCGCAAGACTCCGTCGGCGATGCATCCTCGCCTGGTCGAGCTCATCCTGGCCCTGGGGGGAGTTGGCATCGGCACCAGCGAATTCGCCATCATGGGGTTGATGGGCCGGGTCGCTGACGATCTCCAGGTGGCCGTGCCTGATGTCGGCTACGCGATCAGCAGCTATGCGCTGGGGGTGGTCGTGGGGGCGCCGCTAATCTCCGCGTTAGCCGCCCGCGTGCCGCGACGCGCCTTGCTCATCGGTTTGATGCTGCTCTTCGCGGTCGGCAACCTGGCAAGCGCCCTGGCCCCGAGCTTTGGCTCCTTCGTGCTGCTGCGCTTTGTGTCCGGCTTGCCGCATGGCGCCTACTTCGGCGTCGCCGCGCTGGTTGCCGCCGCCGCGGCGCCCATCGGCGAGCGCGCCAGCGCAGTGGGGCGGGTAATGTTGGGGCTCTCCACGGCCAACCTGATTGGCGCGCCGCTGGCCACCTGGGCCGGCAATCTGTTCGGTTGGCAGGTGGCCTTTGCCACCGTGGGCATGATCGCGCTACTCACTGCGCTGCTGATTCGCTTGTGGGTGCCGGTGCAGGCCGCCGACGCCAATGCAAGTCCGAAACGCGAAATCTCTGCCCTGATCAAACAGCGGGTCTTGTTCACCCTGGCGGTAGGATGTGTCGGTTTCGGGGGCATGTTTGCAGTGTTCAGCTATGTCATCCCCACCCTCACCGAGCAGGCCGGCATGCGTGAGGCGCTGGGTCCGCTGGTGTTGGCGGTGTTCGGTATCGGCACCATGCTCGGCAACGTGTTTGGGGCGCGTCTGGCGGACCGCAACCTGCTGCGCGCCATTCCCACCATCCTGATCTGGTGCTTGATCGTGCAAGGGCTTTTTTACTTTGCCGCCAACTCCGTGGGGCTGGGCATATTCTTCGTGGGGCTGGTGGGCACCAGCGTGGCACTGGGCCCGGCGCTACAGACCCGCCTGATGGACGTGGCGGGAAACGCCCAGACCATGGCCGCCTCGCTCAATCATGCCGCCTTCAACGGCGCCAATGCGATCGGTGCGGTGCTGGCCGGGGTTACGATCAAGATGGGTTTCGTCTGGTCCACCACCGGGTTGGTGGGCGCGGGGCTGGCTGCCGGAGGCTTGGTGATCTTCTATCTCGGACTCTGGGTAGAGCGCCGCAATCAGCCGACGGCTGATGAGGGATGAGGCGAGACGTATGCGTTAGGTCATTCGAACTTCTGGGCTGATCTACTCAAACGGATCGAGCAGTCTGACGCCGGTATCAGAGAAGTCGCGAATATTGCGTGTGACGAGAGTGAGGTCGTAGATCAAGGCAGTCGCGGCAATCTGTTTGTGTATCGCGTTTTCAGGATGTGGTACTCGCAAACTGCCCCATACGCGGGTTTCTTCTAAGCCAAATTCGAGTATGTTGTCCGCATATTGTTCCAATACATTTTGCAACCAGGACGCCAGCAATTCGGCCTGCTTCAAGTCGTCACGATGGCGAATAAGGTCGATTCCACGCTGCAGTTCGCCCACCGTGATCACGCTGAGATAGACGTTAACCTCTTGTTCGGCCAGTTGTTTGAAAAAGCGCATCACGCCGGCATTCGCGCGCCGCCCTTTACGCAGTTCACTGATCACGTTGGTGTCGAGCAGATACATCAATCGAACACGTCCGGTGCCGCCTCGTCTTGTACCCGAGCGAAATCCTCGTCGCGCCCTACCTCGGGGATCTGGCTCAGCACCTCGAGGAAAGAGCGTTTCTGAGGGCGTAGCAATACCTGCTCAAGGATACGACGATGCTCGGCCTCCGCGCTTATGCCGTGCTGGCTGGCTCGAACTTTCAGGGCATTGGCGATGCGGTCGTCGATATTGCGCACAATCAGATTTGCCATGATGGCTTTTTTCTCAAGAACATGACATGTCAGGAATGATAGCATTGCTATCATGCTTGGCAAGACAAGAAAGGAGCCGATCTCTATAGTCATAGAATAAGGGCGGCACTTTGGTCGCAGGGATCGCCGTTTTTATTGACATACCCTACTCACTGCACAATAACTAAGCCGTCTCGCCGACCGCGGGCCGCGGGCCAGCTCGCCAACATCGAATCCATCACCGCCGTGGTAATCGGGGTGATCTCGCTCTTCGGCGGTCGCGGTTCGATTCTCGGCACCCTGTTTGGCGCGCTCATCGTCGGCGTCTTCACGCTCGGGCTGCGGCTCCTCGGGGCCGACGCGCAGTGGACCTATCTGCTCATCGGCGTGCTCATCATCGGCGCGGTCGCGCTGGATCAGCGGATCAGGAGGGCGACAGTCTGATGCCAGCGCAAACTCCCATTTTCCAAGCCAAGAACCTCGTCAAGCGCTATGGTCGTGTCACCGCCCTGGACCATTGCAACTTCGAGCTCTATTCGGGCGAGGTCCTGGCGGTGATCGGCGTCAAGGAGAGCCGGCGGGTGCTGGAGCTCATCCTCGAAATGAAGGCACGCGGCATCCCGATCGTCCTCATCAGCCACAACATGCCGCATGTCTTCGAGGTGGCCGATCGTATCCATATTCATCGGCTCGGCAAGCGGCTTTGTGTGATCCAGCCCGACGATTACACGATGAGCGACGCGGTGGCCTTCATGACCGGCGCGAAGGAACCGCCACAACTGGCACAGGTGGTCTGATCGATGGCACCCGCATGCGCTGATAGCGCCACTGTTTTGGATCTGATTGCCAGGGTGACACGGCCCGGTCAGCGAACCCTCATCGGCATTGCCGGCCCGCCCGGTTCGGGCAAGTCGACGCTCGCCGAAGCCGTGGTCGAACGGCTGAACGCGAACACCGGGAATGAACCCCGCGCGGCGCTCCTGCCAATGGACGGCTTCCACCTCGAGAATGAGGTACTTGTCGAACAAGGACTGTTGTCGCGCAAGGGGGCGCCAGAAACCTTCGATGCTGCCGGGCTGGTGCGACTAGTGCGCCGCGTCAGGGAGGACGCCGGCGACATTCACTACCCGCTATTCGATCGCGCGCGTGACTGCTGCCTGCCAGACGCGGGCCTTCTGCAAGCGGAAACCCCGATCGTCGTGATCGAGGGTAACTATCTGCTGCTTGATGCGCCGCCCTGGGATGGGCTGACCGGGCTATTCGACGCCACCGTGTTCCTGGCACCGTCGATCGAGATCCTCGAGGGCCGGCTGATCGATCGCTGGCTGAGCTTCGGGTTTTCCCCCGAGGCCGCCGCGGAGAAGGTGCGCGGGAACGACCTGCGCAACGCGCGCCTCGTCCTCGACAGCAGTCGCGCCGCCGACCTGCTGCTGACCCAAAGCAGCAACTGAGCGGCGCCCATCAGGCCCATAAGCATCTGCTGGGTTGCATCATTTTCCCAGGATCGAGACACCAGTGATGGAACATTCAGGGGTTCATCAGCCGCGAGCGTAAATAGGCGTTTCTAGGCAGAAGCCCGATTTTCAAACCGAACGGGCGAAAGACCTGGTCGAGCAGCGCGAGCGATTGACGACCCTTTCCTATTTCTTCCCGCACACCAGAAATCACCATAGCTCCCATGTTGGCCGCCCAAGACTGCTTAGTGATAGCAGGGCGGTTGAAGATCGCCCTTTATCGATATAAATAGGCGAAAGGCTATACATGTTGCGTACTATATGTATAGTTTTTAGGAAAACCTATGCATATGATCCCGCTCGTGTATAGAAAGCACCAAAATCTATCATTGAGGCTGTCTGACTCATGACCCTCCTGATTCCAGAACTACCGCCAGCCAACATCGCTGAACTGGAGACCCGCGAGGTGCTGAAGAAAACCGCTGCGGCACACCGCTATTTGGCTGAGCTGAAAGGGGTCGCGGCTAGCATTCCCAACGAGGCCATCCTGATCAACACGCTCAGTTTGCAGGAAGCGAAAGACAGTTCGGAAATAGAGAACATCATCACTACGCATGATGAGCTCTACAAAGCCAACCTGTTTGCAGAGGCAATCACCAATCCTGCCACCAAGGAGGTACAAGATTACGCCTTTGCGCTTAAAGAGGGATTTCAGACGGTACGCCAGCAAAAGCTTATCCGCCTGGGAGACATCCTCAGCGTTCAGGAAAATCTGGAAAAGAATAACGCAGGGTTGCGCAGGTTCCCGGGTACGGAACTCAAGAACGCCCGAACCGGTGAAGTGGTCTACACTCCGCCACAACATGCGGACGACATCGAACGTCTGATGAATAACCTGGTGCAATACATCAATGACGATACGCTTTGTGATGCCGATCCGCTGGTGAAAATGGCCATTATCCATCATCAGTTTGAAAGCATTCATCCATTTTATGACGGCAACGGTCGTACCGGGCGCATCCTCAATATTCTGTATCTGGTGGCCAAGGATCTGCTTAACCTGCCAGTGCTGTACTTGAGCCGTTTCATCATTCGCCACAAAGCGGATTATTACCGCCAATTACAACAAGTGCGGGAAACTGGTCAGTGGGAGCCGTGGTTGCTGTACATGCTCGATGGCGTGATCGATACCGCCCAAAACACCATCAAGATGATCACCGAGATCAAGCAGCTGATAAGCCAATATAAGCACCGCATGCGTGATGAATTACCGAAAATATATCGTCAAGAGCTGCTGAATAATCTGTTTAATCATCCTTACACCAAAATTGATTTTGTGATGGATGATCTGGGCGTTTCACGTATTACCGCCACCAAATATTTGGAACAGCTAGTGGAAAATGAGTTTTTGCACAAAGAAAAAATCGGCCGAGGCAACTACTACATCAATCAGCCCCTGTGTGCGCTATTGATCGAACACGCCTGAGTGGCTATTCCGCATTTTCTTAGGAGCTCTAATGGCCAATAACGACATCGTTCAAAAACTCTGGAACCTCTGCGACGTTCTGCGCGACGACGGCATCAACTACAGCGATAAGGTAATGGCATGAAAGATCAGGCAACCCATGCGGAGCGGGTTCTGTCGTTTTGGCACAAGGTCGAGTTTTTCGAGTCGACCGAGCTTACGAATATCGAGCACGGCAAGGGCGCGATTCACTACCACAGCGATGAGCTACTAGACACTCCGGATGCGTTGCCATGGTTGAACCGCGAATATCTCAGGCGCGCTGGACAGCACTACCGACCGAGCATGCCCTATCGTTTCAAACTCTACCTCGGCCTTTTTAAGCGCTCCAGGATTTTCGAGATCGCCCGGGATGCCTACCCCGCTCAGGCGGACTCCTGGGTGGAGCGCCAGGAACGCAGCAACGATGGCGGGCTGACCTGTTCGCTCTCCGTGGACGTGGATGAGCAGGGCAAAGTCAATCCAGATAGTTTTGCTATCTCCACTGCACCCTGGGTGCTCGGCGCGCTCCAGCAAGGAAGATTGGATCAGGTCACCCGCGACGCCTTTGAAGCAGCCACCGAGGTGTTTCGTCAACGATTGACGACGATTTTAACGGTGGCGGATAACCTCAAGCAGGAGCATGGCCTGCCTCTCTTGCTAACCACCTTCGAGCTGATCGAGATTCTCAAGGCGATGGCGGTGTGGACCTCTTTTACGCCAGGAGACGATAAGGGCCCAGCCTTGGTGGTTCAGGTGTTATCGGCGAATAGGGCCGGTTGCGTTGCCAGTAGGCCGCAGGTGTCAGAAGAGGCGTGGCAACGCTTGGCTCATCTACCGCAGGCGTTGGATACCGCCTGCCAGGAAGATAAGCCTGACGAGGGGATCAGCGTCCAAACGGCGGAGGGCGAACCGCCAGCCACGCAAATCGACGAGCTGGCCATTCTCAACAGTTTCTTCATCGATGATCTTGAAACCGTCATCACGCATCTACGCAAGCATGGGCTGACCGAAGGCTCACCGCTTGCCTGCTATCTGCAAGGCGCCGGTGAACGACACCCCGACCTTTTGCTGACCGACGGACGTTCGCTGTTGATGCGTCAGCTTGCTCCGTCGCGTATGCCGTTGGGGCGCTGGCCGGATAAAGATGCGCATTCGATGAGTCTGATGCAGCAGTTCGCGATCAACTGTATTGATACGGATCTCGACGAGCGTGGACTCTACTCCGTGAATGGTCCGCCTGGGACGGGCAAGACCACTATGCTGCGCGATCTAGTGGCACGCAATGTGGTCAAGCGCGCGGGGGTGTTGTCGGAGCTCAAGTCGGTAGGCGAAGCTTTTGGCGAAGATCTTTGCGCCACCATTGATGGCGAACTGCGCACAATTAGAACGCTGATTCCAGCGCTGACCGGTTACGAGATGGTGGTGGTCTCGAGCAACAATGCCGCGGTGGAGAACATCACCAGGGAGCTTCCCCAGCGCAAGGCATTGGGAGATGCCTACCGCGAGATGGCCTATTTGAAGCCTGCCGCCCAGAAGCTCGCCGCTGAACACGCATTGAGAGAGGATGGTGAGGCGAGTCTCTTCTCGTTAAGCGAGGAGGAGGCATGCTGGGGGCTGATCGCTACTGCGCTAGGGAAAAGCGCCAACCGCAAGCGGTTTGGCGAGCGACTGTTCTTTAAACCCGTGGAAAGTTATCGTCCTGAAGGCGATGCCGAGCACTACCGCACCTTGATTCCGGCGCTCAAGGAGCTGGCAAGTGGGCGAGATACACAGCGAGATTTCAAAGACGCTCAGCGTGCCTTCAAAGTGGCGCGCGCCAAGGTTGGGCATATTTTGGAAGAATTGGAGCGCTTAATGGAACTAGAGCGTCAAGCCAAACAGATACAGACGCAGCGAGATCAGGTCGAACGCTACCGACTCGAGGCCGCACGACTGGAACTATGGCGTGCAAAACGACAGGCACGTCGGGTTGGGGTATGGCCGTTCAAGCATTATCTGGCACATTGGATGCTGCTTAGGCGCTTGCGCCAAAAGCAGGATCGAGCCGAGAAAACAGCGGCTCTAAGCAAGCAGCGCGCCGATGCGCTCGAGCGTCAGCTTGAAAAAGCGCGTAAAGAGAATGCGCACCTGCATGAGCGCTATAGCGATGCCTTACTACCCGATGAGGTGCTGGATCTGGAGGTGCCGGATATACAGCGCACCTCTTTTGGCCATTGCCAGATACTGAATCAGGCGCGAGCGCAGCTCACCGCTCAGGCCTTCGAACTGCATCAGGCTTGGCTGGTCGCGGCCTATGACGATAAATCTCAGCGCTTACATAAAACGCTGTTCTCGCTCATGCCGGCCATCAACAGCAGTGTACTCGATCGTGACGCAACCAGGGCCTTGTGGCAAATGCTGTTCATGATAGTGCCGGTGATTTCTTCGACCTTTGCCTCTGTCGCTAATCAGTTCCGAGCATTGAAAGAGGCCGAAATCGGTTGGCTGTTTGTCGACGAGGCGGGGCAAGCGACGCCGCAACAGGCAGTGGGCGCCCTTTGGCGTGCCAAGCGCGCGGTGGTAGTAGGTGATCCCTTACAAATAGAGCCGGTATTTACGGTTCCCCCGGAGCTGGTCGATACCTTGGCGAAAGGCGAGTTTGCAAATGAGTGGTATCAATGGTCGCCGACAGTGGCTTCAGTTCAAACCGTGGCGGACCGCGCGAATCCTTATGGGACTCACCAGATTGCCGATGATCTTTGGGTGGGGAGTCCGCTGCGGGTGCATCGGCGCTGCGATGAGCCGATGTTCAGCATTGCCAACGCCATCGCCTATAACGGCAAGATGCTGCATGGCAATCCTGCGCTGCCTGACGGTCCGGGACATAGCTGCTGGATTAACGTTGCCGGCCAGGTGAACGGCAAGCACTTTGTGCCGAGGCAGGCCGAATATGTGCATAAACTATTGTCTCAATATATTGCCCGCGAAAATGAGCCTCCTCAGGTCTATGTTATTTCTCCCTTCAAAGCCGTGGCACGCGGTGTCCGGTATTACCTCGAGCAACACCTGGCTGCTGAATGTTTTGGTGGACAAGACGCGTTACGCAGTTGGCTTAAAGAGCGTGTGGGTACGGTGCATACCTTTCAGGGTAAGGAGGAAGAAAGGGTCATCCTGATGTTGGGATTATCGGAAGATGCCCCGGGTGCCGCCGAGTGGGCGTCCAGCAAGCCCAACCTGCTCAACGTGGCGCTCACCCGAGCGAAGAAACGTATTTACGTGGTAGGTAGCGTCGATATCTGGGCGGGCAAGAAGTATTTTTCCGAAGCGCGGAGGCAATTGCCCGTTCATGATATCCAATAATCCTAATGTTTTAGGTATGCAAAATCAGCCCCTTCTTATGGCTGCGGAGAATTGAGGCGGGGATCGAGTGCAAAGGGCTCTTGTATGACGACCTCGTAAAGGCCTTCCGTGTTGTCGGGGTTCATCACGATGTTAAAGCTGAACTGTGAGACAGTGGACGGCACGATGATGAAAGGATGCCATGGTGCTCCATCCGGGTGAACAAGCAATACCGGCTTATTTTTCGCTGGGAGGGTGGTGTCGCCCAGGATACTTATCTAGACCCTCATGTGTATGAGGGCTAGCGGAGGAGATTATGAGGGATACAAAACGTGGTCCGGTGACGGTTGGCCAAATGCTGGTGACCAGAATTTCTGGAACCGATGCATATCGAGATCAGTGAACTGGCTGCAGTCATGGGTGTTCACAGAAATACCCTGAGCCGACTTGTGCATGATAAGGGGACCCTGACGGCCCCCATGGCGATTAAATTGGCTGCAGCGCTTGGTAACACCCCGGAATTCTGGCTGAACATTCAACATACGGTCGAGCTCTGGGACGTGCGCCACAATGCATGCGAGCAAGAGGCAAAGAATGTGAAACGAATTAAGCCTCACGTCGTCCATGCAAAGGCGATAGTAGGGTAACGGGCTGAACCACTGCGAGCGCGTATTGGTGCTGCGTTTTGATCTTCGCTTTCCTTACAGGCTGCATGATAGCGAACTGGGCAGTGACAATCGGAAGATCAACCTATTCCTACGCCACCTCTGCGAGGAAATCGACAAGGTTCACGCCAAGTATCCGATGGTAGTGCGGTATGTTTGATGTCGAGAGCAGGAAGATGCGCACAATTATAGGTTTTTCTAATTTTTGAGCGCTATGTTGCTCAAACAAGGAAGCATCTCAAAACATCCTGCGCGAACCCTGGTCTCCTGTTCCAGGAGTTGAGGGAGTACGAAGTCATCGTACGGTGTGGGGCCGACCGCTATGAAGACAACGAGCAGCGCAGCGGCTACCAGGGGACGCCAGCCGGAGACGCAGATGAGCGAGACGACCTTAATGTATCTGTGTTCTGCCAAAAGGTCGGTAAGCAAGGGATTTTAGCGTATCCCTGCTCGGTAGCTGTCGGGTTGAAGCCACAATTGATCGTTAAGGTCGCCTTGTAAATAGAACATTTGCGGTCGTTCACGGAAGTTGAAAAGGCGGTACAAGTAATAGCGAGATGGATACTGGCGCGAACACTCCAGCTCGTTGGGCGTGACAAAAAAAGCGCACTCCTTAGCAAAAGCAGTGGTTTTTACCTCAATCCAGCGTTCACGACCATCATTGCCAAATGAGCGAATATCGAAACCGAGGCCATCACCTTTAGTCTCGGCAACGTGCTCTACTGCCCTGGCCAATTCAGGAAAGCCTTGCGTATCTAGACGATGTTGTTCATAAGCTAGTACGAATCGTTCGCCCGCGTCGCCTAAGGTGCGATTACGCGTCTCGCGGGCTAGATAATCACACGTGATAGTGTAGCGCCCCGGTGCTTCTCGAGTGCCGGGACTTGTCGAGGGCGGTGGGACAACCACTCCATCGAGAGCATCGACTGATGCATCGATTGTCGGGCGGTCGGTAGCCAGGCGGGCTGCTTGATCGAAAAGCTCACTTTGCAATAGCCGTCGTTCGACGATCGTAGCCAGCAATGCTTGGTAATTTCCCATTGGCTTATAGCCCGCCACATAGGGGCAGTTAGCGTCACGCAAAACGGCACTAATATTCTGATGCTTATACTCGATAGCTGTCCTAGAGCGCTTCGACAAGCGAGAGGCCAATGCTCGATTGAGTTCAGCCTTGTTGTAGCGCTGGTTGCCCAATTCAGCGATTAACATCTGTCGGTAAGTGTCGACGGTGGCCTCGATTTCGTCAGTAGACCAGGAAATTCCACGGCTCATAGCTTTCACTCAATATTTTGAATCTGCTCCCGCATCTGCTCGATCAGTACCTTCAATTCCACCGCGCAGCGGGTGCTTTCGGCGACGACCGACTTGGAGGATAGCGTATTGGCTTCGCGGTTGAGTTCCTGCATCAGAAAGTCCAGGCGGCGTCCGACCGGGCCTTTTTGCGTGAGCTGGCGCTCGACTTCGATGACGTGGGTTTCGAGGCGGTCGAGCTCTTCGTCGACGTCCGCCTTCTGGGCGAGCAGGGCGATTTCGGATTCTAGGCGCTGGGGGTCGAGGTCGGCCTTGAGGGTGGCCAGGCGTTCCGTGAGCTGGGCGCGTTGACGCTCGAGTATCGAGGGTAGCAGGGCACGCACTTCAGCGACTTGAATGCGTACGCCCTCTAGACGCTGGCCAATCAGCTCAGCCAAGTGCTCACCTTCCCGGGCACGTCCGGCGATCAGATCGGAAAGTGCTGCCTCGAACAGGGCGTTGGCTTCTTTCTTGACCGCATCTAAATCGGCCCCATGAGTCTCGACCACGCCGGGATGATCCAGCAGCGCCAGGGCATCGGGAATCGGCGCCTCGGGTACTTCGGCACGAATGTCCTGCAAAGCGCGGGCGAGTTCCACCAGGCGAGAGCGGTTGACGGTGAGAGACTCGCCACTGGCGGCGGGGTCGAAGCGCAAGGTGCATTCCACCTTGCCTCGGGCCAGACGATTGCGCAGGGCGTCGCGAAAGAGGGGCTCGAGATCGCGCAGAGCGTCCGGCAGACGGAAGTGTGGCTCCAGATAGCGCTGGTTCACCGAGCGCAGTTCCAGTTGCAGGCTACCCCAAGTGGCTTCCCGGGTCTGACGGGTGAAGGCGGTCATGCTGTAGGCCATGCGTGCTCCTTGAATAAGGCGACTTACGCAGGTATCACTGATCCTGCAACCGGCTTGCAATGAATAAAGCATCGAGTGTAACGGATTCAAGCAGGGCTGACGTGTAGAATGGCGCAACGCTTTCCAGTGAAACGCTCAGAGGAATTATGCACGCAGTCAGACGCCCCAGTGGACGCCAGCCCGACCAGACTCGCCACATCACCCTGACCCGAGACTACACCCGTCATGCGGAGGGCTCGGTGCTGGTTGCCTTCGGTGACACCAAGGTGCTGTGTAATGCCAGTGTCGAGGCGGGTGTTCCCCGCTGGTTACGCGGTAAAGGCCAGGGCTGGATCACTGCCGAATACGGCATGCTGCCTCGAGCGACTCATACCCGGGGCGGTCGCGAGGCAACGCGTGGCAAGCAGGGCGGCCGCACGTTGGAAATTCAGCGTCTGATTGGTCGTTCGCTACGGGCGGCGGTGAATCTCAAGAAGCTGGGGGAATATACCATCACTGTCGATTGCGATGTGATCCAGGCCGATGGTGGCACCCGCACCGCTTCGATCACCGGCGGTTGCGTGGCACTGATCGACGCCATCCGCTATCTGCAGCGCGAAAAGCTGATCAAGGGCGATCCGTTCAAGGAACTGGTCAGCTCGGTCTCGGTGGGTATGCTTCGTGGCACGCCGGTGGTGGATCTGGATTATCCCGAAGATAGCGGTGCCCAGACGGACATGAACGTGGTGATGACGGAAAGTGGCGGATTGATCGAGGTGCAGGGCACCGCGGAGACGACGGCCTTCTCCCGGGCCGAACTCGATGCCATGCTCGATCTGGCCGAAAAGGCCGGCGCCGAGCTGTTCGAGCATCAGCGCGAGGCGCTGGGGTTGCGTAGCTGATTTCGTCGTTTGATCTTATCCAAGCGAACGTAGAATGCCGGCTCATAAGCCGGCGTCTTGTTTAGCACGACGAAAAGCCGTGGCTACAGCTCGAGGTCGTACTCGACGATCAGCGGGGCGAACTCCGAGAAGGTCGCGTCGTAATCGATCCAGGCGTCCACCACGTGACGGCGGAAGTTGGGTCCGACCAGCTGATAGTCGATGCGCCAGCCTTCCTGACGACCACGTGGCACATCCTGGTCGAGCTTGGGCCACCAAGTGTACTCTCCGGCATCGCGGTTGATCTCGCGGAAGGTGTCGATGAAGCCAATGGGCCCGAACACCTGATCCATCCAGGCGCGCTCTTCCGGCTTGAAGCCCGGCGTCGTCTGGTTATCCGCCCAATTGGCCAGGTCCAGGGTCTTGTGAGCGATATGCCAGGTGCCGCAGATAATGTACTCACGACGCTTGCGCGCCATCTTGCCCAGGTAGTCCTGATACTGGCCCATGAAGGCCTGCTTGGCGGCTTGGTCGCTGCCATCGGGCATCAGGAAGCTGGCGATGCTGAAGCGGTCATAATCGGCCTGTAGAAAGCGTGCCTCAACATCGCACTGCTCGAAGCCCAGGCCGTACATGATGGCCTTGGGAATCTTGCGGCAGTAGAGGCCGACGCCCGAGAAACCATCCTGCTCGGCATCGAGGAAGTAGCCCTCGTAGCCGGAAGGGTAGAGAATGCTGTCATCGAGCTCGAAGCTTTTGGCCTTCAGGTTCTGCACGCAGACGACGTCGGCATCCTGTTCGTCGAGCCAATCGAGGAAGCCTCGCTCGACCGCTTCGCGAATTCCATTGACGTTGATGCTAGCGATTTTCATACATGGTCCCTTTTTCGTCGCGCGTGTATCATACCCGAGCTTTAGACGTTTGGGTAAATAGCGCTAATCAATCTCTATGACAGGAAGGCTCGTGAGCGGTCATATGCAAGCGTATCAACGAGAGTTCATTGCCTTTGCCATCGAGCAGGGCGTGCTCAAATTTGGTGAATTCACCCTGAAATCCGGCCGCGTCAGCCCCTATTTTTTCAACGCCGGCCTGTTTCGCAGCGGCGCGGCGCTGGCCCGGTTGGGACGCTTCTACGCCCAAGCGATCATCGATAGTGACATCAAGGCCGATGTGTTGTTCGGTCCGGCCTATAAGGGGATTTCTCTGGCGTCCGCCACCGCTATCGCCCTGGCCGACCATCATGATCGCGACCTGCCTTTCGCCTTCAATCGTAAGGAAGCCAAGGGTCACGGCGAAGGCGGCAACATCATTGGCGCCGAGCTCGAGGGGCGTATTCTGATCATAGACGATGTGATCACCGCTGGAACGGCCATCGGCGAAGTCATGCAACTGATTGATGCCGCTGGTGCCCAGGCTGCCGGAGTGATCATCGCGCTGGATCGTCAGGAGCGTGGCCAGAACAGTGAGGCCCATAGCGCCATTCAGAATGTCGAGACGCGCTATCATATGCCGGTAATCAGTATCGTCAATCTCGATCAGGTGCTGGAATATCTCGAAGAGCACGCCGGTGATGCACTTGCCGGACATGCCGATGCGATTCGCGCCTATCGTCGCGAATACGGTGTTGCGCGGGTCGATTGAAGGGTCGGCCATGCTGCTAACGGCTCCAGGTGATCGGAGCGTCACGTTATTCAACTGCGAGGGGGACCTCTCATGTTCAAGCCATTCTTTTTTGCACTCACGGCCAGCGTTGCTCTGCTTGCCAGCCACTCGGCCATGGCGCTCAGCGTCTCTGCCAATGCCAGTGGCGATGCCTATGGAGTCGATGTCAGCCAGAGGATCCTGCCGACCCTGCGCGCCGGTGTGGGCTACTTTACCTCCGACGATAGCGGGGGCGATGTCGATGTCTATAACGCCTCCTTGATGTTCTCGCCCTATCTGCCGGGCATCGACCTCTCGCTGGGCGGACGCTATCAATACCTGGACTCCGATTACGGTGATGGCGGCGGCCTTGGTCTCGGAGGCTCAGCCTTTGTCGATACACCGATTCCATTGACCTCGATAGGCGGCTATGGTTTCTACACCCCGGAGGGACTTAGTCACGGCGATGTCGAAAAGAGCTACGAATACGGCGCCCAGGCGCGGGTCGAACTCTTCGCACAGACCTACGTCTACGGTGGGTATCGTTACTATCGCACCGACTTCGATGATCGTGGGGGTGAGACGCTCGACAGTGGTCCGGTGCTCGGCATCAGTGCCGGCTTTTGAACCGATGCCCCTGGACTTTCAACGCACGTTATCGTCGGCGCCCATCAAGGCGCCGACATGATTCGCAATATTGCGCTTGAATCCTGGAGTATCGCGAGGTAGACGCCGATAAAAAGCCTCAGAAGTATGGGGCAATCATATGTACGTATCGGGTGCCATGACATCTCACCTGATTAAAAGATTCACGTTTCAAGGACACTATATATGAAAACGCTATGGATACTGACGAGCGCCACTCTTTTGGCCTTAGGCAGTATCGCGGCTCAGGCCGGCAATCTTGATCTGAACCTCAACAGTGACGCGGTCCAGTTCGAGGCCAATGGCAGCCTCACGCGCAACATCGAGCTGGGCGGCGGTCTTCTGAGCAGCGACGATAATGAAGATGTTACCGCACTGCATGCTCAGCTACTGGGTACCGAAACCACTCGCGACTATGACATCGGCGTCGGCGTGCGCTGGAGCCAGTATGACACCGACTATGGCGATGGCGGAGGTCTGGGTCTGGGTGGTTATGGCTATGTCTACGTGCCTTCTTTGCCGCGTCTCTCCCTGGGCGGCTATGGCTTCTATACCCCGGGTGTGGTGTCCACTCAGGATCTCGAGGATAGCCTCGAGTATGGCCTGCGGGCGCGCTACCAAGTCGTGCGCAATGTCGATGCCTATGTCGGCTATCGCCGGGTCAAGGCGGAATTCGACAATCGTTCCGGCGATCGCACCCTGGATAGTGGAGCCCTGGCTGGTCTGCGGCTGACCTTTTGATCGACGAGTGCGTTCTTATCCGGTATTGCCATGCTTGATGTGGTGCTCTTCGAACCCGAGATTCCACCCAACACCGGTAATTTAATCCGGTTGTGTGCCAATACCGGCTTTCGTCTGCACCTGATCGAACCACTGGGTTTTACCCTCGACGATAAGCGCCTGCGTCGGGCTGGGCTGGACTATCATGAGTGGGCGCGAGTCCGGGTGCATGGAGATTGGGCGGCTTTCCTGCGAGACACCGCACCATCACGAGTCTTCGCCGTTTCTACCCGGGGACGCACCGGTTATCACGAGCCGGCTTATCGCTCTGGAGATGCCCTGGTATTCGGTCCTGAGACCCGCGGCTTGCCCCAGGCCATGCTCGATGGTCTGCCGCTCGAGCAGCGTCTGCGCATTCCCATGCTGCCCGACAGCCGCAGCCTGAATTTATCCAACGCCTGTGCCGTCATCGTCTTTGAGGCCTGGCGCCAACTCGGTTTTTCCGGCGCAGTCGATCCTGAGTAACGCCATGTCCATCAAGCAACGTCTCGCCAAGCTCAATCCTCGCCAGCAGGAAGCCGTGCGCTACATCGATGGCCCCTGCCTGGTGCTGGCCGGCGCCGGTTCGGGCAAGACCAGCGTGATCACCACCAAGATAGCTTATCTGGTCCAGGAATGCGGGATGAGTGCGCGCAAGATAGCGGCGGTGACCTTCACCAACAAGGCCGCCCGGGAAATGAAGGAGCGCGTCGGGCAATTGCTCCAAGGGCGTGAGGGCCATGGCTTGACGGTCTCGACCTTCCATACCCTTGGTTTGAACATCATCCGTAGCGAACTCAAGACACTGGGTTACAAGCCCGGCTTCTCTCTGTTCGACCCGGAGGATGCCAAGGCACTGCTGCGCGATCTGATGCAGAAGGACGCCCAGGTCGATGCGGATCAGATCAACCGTGTGCAGAGCCAGATCTCCACCTGGAAGAACGATCTGGTGATGCCAAGCCAGGCGTTGTCCCACGCTTCGGATGAAGATGAGCAGTATGCCGCGCGGCTTTACGAGGCTTACAACCGTCATCTGAAGGCCTATAACGCCGTCGATTTCGACGATCTGATCTTGCTGCCTGTAGTGCTCCTGCAGAGCGATCCGGAGGCACTATCCCGGTGGCGCAAACGCATTCACTACATGCTGGTGGACGAGTACCAGGACACCAACGTCAGCCAATATTTGCTGGTCAAACTGCTGATGGAGGAGCGTGCCACCTTCACCGTGGTCGGCGACGACGATCAGTCGATCTACGCCTGGCGCGGCGCACGCCCTGAAAACCTGGTGACGCTGGGTGAGGATTTCGCGCGCCTGCGCGTGATCAAACTGGAGCAGAATTATCGCTCCACTGGAGTGATCCTGCGCGCCGCCAATACGCTGATTGCCAACAACCCCCACGTGTATGAGAAGACCCTATGGTCGGATATGGGGCCGGGGGACCCGATTCGCATCGTCGTCAATCGCCACGAAGAGGCGGAAGCGGAGCGAGTGGCCAGTGAAATTCTTACTCGGCGCATCAAGGAGTCTGCCGAGTGGCGGGACTTCGCGGTGCTCTACCGGGGCAACTTTCAGGCCCGGCTGCTCGAACTCAAGCTGCAGCACTACCAGATTCCCTACAAGCTTTCCGGCGGCACCTCCTTCTTCTCGCGTAACGAGATCAAGGATGCCATGGCCTATCTGCGCCTGTTGATCAATCCCGGCGACGACAATGCCTTCCTGCGCATCGTCAACGTGCCGCGTCGCGAGATCGGTCCCGGGACCCTGGAGAAGCTCGCCAATTATGCCAACGACCAGGCCACCGGGCGCGGCGTATCGCTGTTCGCCGCCTGTCACGAACTGGGACTCGAGCAGATTTTGTCGACGCGGGCCGTGGAGCGCCTGGGCCGTTTCGTACATTTCATCGACGGCGTGCGCAAGCGCATGGACCAAGGCGATGCCATCGCGGCGATTCGCGAGATGGTGCGCGACATGGATTACGAGTCCTGGCTGTACCAGAATGCCAGCGCCCCGACCATCGCCGAGCGACGCATGGCCAACGTCTGGATTCTGATCGATCAGCTCGAGAAGTCCATGGAGCGGGATGCCGGTGACAATGAAGTGAGCGAGGAGACCGATGACGTCGAGTCGGCGATTTCCAGGCTAGTGCTGCGCGATATCCTCGAGCAGCAGGCGGAGGAAGATGACTCAGACCGGGTACAACTTTTGACCATGCATGCTTCCAAAGGCCTGGAGTTCCCGCATGTGTATCTGATGGGATTGGAAGAAGAACTGCTGCCGCATCGAAACTCCATCGAGGCCGGCACGGTTGAAGAGGAGCGCCGCCTGGCCTATGTGGGCATCACTCGCGCCCGACGCACCCTGACCCTGACGTTAGCGAGACAACGTAAGGCCTATGGCGAGTTGATGGATTGCACGCCGAGTCGCTTCCTGGACGAGCTCCCAGCGGAGGATCTGGAGTGGGAAGGGCGCGCCGACAAGGAAGACCCGGACAAGAAACAGGCCCGCGGCAAGGATGCTATCGCCGGGCTGCGCTCCTTGTTGGGATAGTCAACCTCTGATGATGCACAAGCCTCGGGTACCATTTCTGGCAACCGAGGCTTGATCCAAGCCTAGAAGTTTTGCTGGGCTTGTGTAGGGTCAGGGCGTTTGCTGACTGTAGTACTCTGCAATATCGACGATGTCTTCGTCGGAAAGCGCCGCTGCCATCGGCGTCATGACCGAGGACATGCCGCCCTCGCGCTCACCGGCACGGTAGGCCTTCAAGGCATTTGCCAGATAAGTGTCATTTTGTCCGGCGAGATTGGGATACATCGGCGAGGTGCCGTGTCCGTCCTGGCCGTGACACGCCACACAGGTACCGATCTTGTCCGCGCCGGGCAGGTCGGAGCCGCCGGCGCTTGCAGCGGCTGTCTCGGTTGCGCCGCCTTGATCGGCGCTCGCGTCCTGCTCGCTATCGGCGTCGTTCTGGGCCATGGCCTGCTGCTGTTCCTGCTGGCCGGCATCCGCTGAAGTCTCTGCGCTGACATCGCTCTGGGCCGTGCTCTGCTGTGCTTCCTGTGCATTCGCACCGCTGTCGTCAGCGGCAGCTTGTTCGCCACCTTCGGCAGCAGCTTGCTCACTTCCACCCTCCTGAGCAGGCACTTCCATTACGGGTTCGACCATGTAGGCCGTGGCGGCACGCATTTCTTCATCGGATAGATCGGGATTGCCGCCCCGGGCCGGCATGGCGTTGAAGCCATTGATGGAATGGGACAGCAGAGTGTCGAAGCCCTTGGACGTCCGCTCAGACCAGGCAGCCTCATCACCGCGGACAGGTGCACCGGCAGCACCGGTATCGTGGCAGGCCATACACACGCTGCCATAGATCTCTTCACCGGACTTGCCGTCGCTGCCACCACCACTAGCGGCCGCCGCCGGTGCAGCACCGCCGCAATCCTCGCCCTGCAGGCATAGCTCACCCACCGGCTTGAGTCGCTCTGCGATGGATTCCTTGGACATGCTGGCATCCTGGGCTGATGCCACCCCTGCGACCAGGCCAAGAGTGGCCAGAGTCCCCACGATCAGTTTCTTGAATTTCACTCTCACCACCTCTTGCGGTCCTGTCAGTAAAATCGGCTCGACGCCAAGGCGCGAAGGAGGCCAGTATAGCGGCATCCGAGCGGGCAAGAAAATGTACGAAATCATGCTGTGAGGCAGCATGTCGAGCCGCGCCCTGGCTGGTACCGGTACTGGCTGGACAGAAAGCGGGCAGACGCGTAGGATACTGCGCGTTGACTGCGCGCTCATGTCGCAGTATCCGCCCTTAGCTCAGCTGGATAGAGCGTTGCCCTCCGGAGGCAAAGGTCATAGGTTCGAATCCTATAGGGCGGGCCAAAAAAAATAGCAAAAACCGCCGCTTACGGGTCATGCCGAGCGGCGGTTTTTTGTTGAGGGCAATGGCAGATGAAGGACGTACGCAGGGCCTGCGGCATCTTCATCTTCGGTTGCCATCGTTATTTGGTCCCCGTTTACGGTTTTGGTACTGGCTCCAGGCTTGTCTCGCATGATGTTTTGCTTTTTCCCGGTTCTCGGGCTTTCTGAGCCAGTTGGCCACAGCCGCAAAGATATAGCGCTTCATCAGTACCTCCTGTCGATGTTTTGTCCTTCCCTCTCACTATGTGGAGGAGATGATTGGGTGAGTCAAGCTCTCGGTAGTGTCGGGGCGGAGGTGATGCGGTGAGTTCGTCCGTGAATCCGCGAAGTTGCGCGACTGGATAACGGCGGATGGCGGCCCTTCAGGATGACAGGCGGCGTACCCATTCAAGATAGCTGTCCATGCGTTTTTGCAGCATTTCTTGTGTGGGCGTGTCAGTGAGCTTGCCGTCGTCGTCGAACTTGTTTTGAGCGGTGGGCACGAGGAAATCCGGAGCGGCGAACACCGGCGCCAATACCCCGGCCAGGATGTCACGCAGATGAACCTGGGCTCTTGCGCCGCCGGTCGCGCTCATCGAGGCGCTCAGGACGATGATGGGCTTGTCTTTCAGCACTGACTTGAAGGCGGGTCGCGAGGCCCAGTCGATGGCATTCTTAAGCACACCGGGTAGGCTGTAGTTGTATTCCGGCGTTGCGATCACCACGCCATCCGCGCTGGCAATATCATCCTTCAATTTTTGCACCGATGGCGGCTTTTCCTCTCCATCCTGATCGCCGTGGTAATGCGGTATACCGCCTATGTCGAAGGTTGCGAACGTCGCGGCGCTGCCGATCGCCTCCCGGGCCGCTTCAAGCAGATGGGTGTTGTAGGAAGCCTTTCTCAGGCTGCCACTGATACCCAGTATTTTCATTGAGTCTTCTCCCACGCCTATGAATGTCGATCATCGTATACGTCGGTTTCACCATAGCAGATCGACGTACCGCGCACGTGGGCCAGGGCCGCATGGTATCTGAGTGAGTAGGCTGTGTTCCTGACCGACTCCTCAAGAAACCCCCATTCCCGCCGATATTTGTCGCACAAGCGACGCTGTCGCAATGGATAGCTCTATGGGGTAAGCGTGATGGAGACAGATGGTCGAGCAGAACTCTATGACAGCATTGAAATATCATCGACGGGCGTGGCCATTGTCGATGAGCAGGGTGTCGTGATTCACGCGAATCCGGCATTTGCCACGCGGCTCAATATTGCCGACTCCGCTGTGTTAATGGGTACATCTCTTTTATCTGCCTGGATGCGCAGTACCGACGAGCAGCAGCGTCTTACCCTAGAAAAGCAGTTACTGAACCCTGAGCCGTCTACATTGGCCCTGTCTGTCGGCAGAGATCGCACCACGACATTCTATCTCGATGCGCGTCACTCCAGCCGGCGTATCGTTCTGGCCAGTGATTGGCCAGCGTTGGAGGATGCACCTCGAAGTGTCATTGCCCCGCTCGATGCCTTGACGGGTCTGGGCAACCGGACGGTGTATGAAGATTACATCGAACGTTTGAGGGCGCGAGCGCCAGAGGATGACGCGGTAGCGATCGTTTTGCTCGATCTAGATCGTTTCAAGCAGGTCAACGATACCCTGGGCCACGCGGCGGGCGACACCTTATTGGTTCTTGCCGCCAAGCGCATGCGATCGGCAATACGCAGCGAGGATACCCTGATCCGACTGGGGGGCGACGAGTTCGTCATACTGCAAGCCCAGGATAAACAGCCCGAGGGTGCCCAGGCGATTGCCGAGCGGCTCGTCGAGCTTCTGCACCGGCCTTTCCTGATCGATGGCCATCAGGTCAACAGTGGTGTGAGTATCGGTATTGCGATGCTGGGCCAGGGTACCCAGGAGCCATCTGATCTACTCAAGCATGCGGATCTGGCGCTTTACGAGGCCAAACGCCTGGGGCGATCCCGCTACTGCTTCTTCGAGGCGGATCTTGAATATCGCGCCCTCGAGCGTCGCAATCTCGAACAAGATCTGCGCCGCGCCCTGGGGCTACGCCAATTCTCGCTGCTGTATCAACCACAGCAATCCATTTCGGACGATAGCATCAGCGGTTTCGAAGCCCTGATTCGATGGGATCACCCGACGCGTGGGCGGGTCTCTCCCGTGGAGTTCATTCCCTTGGCCGAGGAGCTTGGCGAGATTCATGCCATTGGTGAATGGGTAATGCGTACTGCCTGTCAGCAGGCGGCTACCTGGGAAAGCGGACTCAGCGTGGCGGTGAATGTGTCGCCGATTCAGTTCGAGGACGATCGCATCGTTGCCGTCGTGCGCGAGGCGCTGGAGGCAAGTGGCTTGGCGCCTGAACGCCTGGAAATCGAAATTACCGAAAGCACATTGATGAGTAATTCCGATGCGGTGATGCAGAGCCTATGGGCCATCAAGACGATGGGGGTCGGCATCGCCATGGACGATTTCGGTACCGGATATTCGTCCTTGAGCCATCTCAGCAGTTTCCCTTTCACCAAACTCAAGATCGACAAATCCTTCATCCAGGCGGAGCCATCGCCACGCTCTAAGGCATTGATGGAGGCCATTCTGGCAATGGGTTCGAGCCTGGGCATGATGACCATCGCCGAAGGTGTCGAAACACCTGATCAATACGCGGAACTCTCGCGCGGTGGATGCACCACCGCACAAGGCTATTACATCGCCAAACCGATGGAGCCGGAGACCATCGAGCACTTCCTGCGCTCGTTGCAACCGGCTTCCTGTACCCCATCTTATGATTGAAGGAGCCAATAACCGTGGACAAGACGCTTTACCGGCTCGTCTATCTGAGTCGCAATAACATCACCGGCAACGACAGCCAGTTGCAGGAAGAGATCAGCGGCATTCTCGAGGTCTCGCGACGTCACAATCACCAAGCGGGGGTCACCGGCGCTTTGATGTTCAACACCGGCTGCTTCGCTCAGGTGCTGGAAGGAGCGCACGACAAGATTCAGGACACCTTCGAGCGTATTCAGTGCGATCCGCGCCATTGTAAGGTCAGCGTGTTGGCCTTCGATCAGATTGACGAGCGGTTTTTCTCGAACTGGGATATGGCGTATGTCGGTCAGAATGCTCAGAGTATCGAGCAATTTGCCGGCTTCAATGAGAAGTCTGGCTTGGATTTTTCGATACTCGATGGAGAGCAGGTGTTTCGGCTGCTACGCACCCATCTGGAGGAAGCCGAGCGGGCATGAGTCGGCAAGGAGTTGAGTAAGCGGCTAGGGTAGCCCACACTCACGTCACGCTGTGGACGATCGAATGATGAAGACGGATGCACTACTTGACCTGCAGGGCAAGGTAGCCATTGTCAACGGCGGCGGCGTGCAGACGCTGGATTAGGGGTGGCTGATTCAGAAGGTGATGGTGTGTTCGAAGAATTCAAACTAGAGACAGTCGAGCTTCCTGAGGCGTCGCTTCGAGTGCGATACGGTGGCACGGGCTCTCCAGTGTTGCTTCTGCACGGACATCCTCGAACACATGCAACCTGGCACCGGGTGGCCCCGCTGCTGGCCAAACATCATACGGTCGTCTGTCCCGACTTACGGGGCTTCGGGCAATCTTCGAAACCCGCTGATACTGCCGATCATAGTGGATCGTCAAAGCGGGCCAAGGCGCGGGACTGTATCGCACTCATGCAGTATCTCGGCTTTGATCGGTTCGCCATCGTTGGTCACGATCGAGGTAGCTATACGGCGTTCCGCACGGCCATGGACCATCCCGATTGCATAAGCCGCGTAGCCCTGCTCGACGGCGTGCCTATTCTCGAAGCACTGGAAAGATGTGACTCTCGATTTGCCACCGAATGGTGGCATTGGTTTTTCTTCGCTCAGCCAGAAAAGCCGGAACGCGCCATCCTGTCCGACCCCGATGCCTGGTATGCAGGCACGCCCGAGCAGATGGGGCAGAGCGCATACGCGGACTTCCAAAAAGCGATTCATGATCCCGACACTGTCCATGGCATGCTCGAGGATTATCGAGCCGGCGTGGGCATAGATCGTCAGCACGACGAGCAGGATCGGCAACAAGGTAGACGTATTCGCTGCCCCACGCTGGTTCTATGGTCGCTGCAAGATGATCTCGAACGACTGTATGGCGATGTGCTGGAAGTCTGGAAGCCCTGGACAACATCGCTAATCGGTCACGGCATCGACTGTGGGCATCACATGGCAGAGGAGGCGCCCGAGACGTTAGCTCAGGCTCTTCTGGATTTTCTGCGGTACTGAAGAATGCCAGCCAAGGGATGCCAAGAGGCCTGTAGCATGAGCCCTTTCCCATATATCAGATAGACCGTTCCCGACCCTAGGTAATGCGAAAAAGCGCCAGCAATTGCCGGCGCTCGTATGCAGTGGTTCCTTAGATGGCCTTGGTACGCTCCTCCAGCCAAGAGCGGGCCTCTTGGGAGAGCTTGGGCGCAAGCCGCTCACGCACTTCCTTGTGGTAGGTATTCAACCAATCGATTTCCGATTGATCGAGCAGGTCACGGTCGATACAGCGGGTGTCGATGGGACAAAGGGTCAGGGTCTCGAAGTGCAGGAACTCGCCGAACTCGCTCTCCGGCGCGTGACGATTGACCACCAGGTTCTCGATGCGCACGCCCCATTTACCGGGGCGATAGACCCCCGGTTCGATGGAGGTGATCATGCCTTCGCGCATGGTGTTGTGCTCGGTGGCCGTGGCGGAGTAGGCAATCACCTGGGGGCCTTCGTGAACGTTGAGGAAATACCCCACGCCGTGGCCGGTGCCGTGACCGTAGTCCCGCCCCGTTGACCATAGCGGCGCCCGAGCGATGGCGTCGAGCTTGGGCGAGGCAATGCCTTCCGGATAGTGAGTGCGAGACAGCGCGATGGTGCCCTTGAGCACCCGGGTGAAGTCCTCGCGCTGGGTAGCGCTGATCTCGCCGATGGGAATGACTCGGGTGATGTCCGTGGTGCCGCCGTAGTACTGACCGCCGGAATCGATCAGCAGCAAGCCATCGCCCTGGATGGTGGCGTGTGCCTTGTCCGTGGCGTGATAATGGGGCAGGGCACCGTTCTCATTGAAGGCGGCGATGGTGCCGAAGCTTTGACACACGAAGCCTTCGCGCTTGGCCCGCTGGGCGGTCAGCCGCTCATCCACATCAAGCTCCGTGGGCGTCTCGCCCCGCTCAAGCGCCGCCTCGAATTCGGCGAAGAACTCGCATAGCGCCGCACCGTCCTCTTCCATGGTACGGCGCACATGGGCAATGTCGCTTTCGCTCTTGCGACTCTTGGTAAGCGTGGTGGGCTGAATGCCGTCATAAAGCGTCATGCTCTCGGGCAGCGCCTGAGCAGTGGCCAGGCTCACCTTGGCGCCGTCGAGCAGCACTCGATCCTGGACCGGCAGCTTCGCCAGATGCACCTTCCACTGATCGTAATCGGCGATGTCGATGCCGTCATTGCGCAGCATCTCGGCCAGGTCGTCTTTCAGCTTGCCCGGGGCTATAAAGAGCGTGGCGCTGTCATGACCGATCAGCATGTGAGCGAGAAATACCGGGTTGAAATCTACGTCCGAACCACGCAGCTGGGTCAGCCAGGCGATGTCGTCGAGGGTCGAGAGTAGATGCCAGTCGGCACTGGATTCTCTGAGTGCCTTGCGCAGCTCGGCCAGGCGTTCGTGGCGGGTCCCCGTTACATACTCGCGGGGATGTTCGTAGACTGATGCCTGGGGCAGTGCCGGGCGGTTTGGCCAGATCATGTCCAGTAGATCCAGGTCGCTGTGCAGCTTGACGCCTCGAGGTAACAGCATCTCTTCCATGCGTCGGGCATTGGCCAGGGACACCACATCCGCATCGAAGCCAAGCGTTGCGCCTTGGGGCAATTGCTCTGCCAGCCACTCGATGGGTGCCTGGGCCTGGCCTTGCTGCAGCTTCTTGAGCTCGATACCGCTGCCTTCGAGCTGCTGCTCGGCCTGAACCCAGTAGCGGCTATCCACCCATAGTCCGGCGACGTCCTGGGTGATGGTCAGAATGCCCACGGAGCCATCGAAGCCGGACAGCCAGGCCCGGCCTTCCCAATGCTCCGGCAGGTATTCGGAACTGTGCGGATCGGAGGAGGGCAGCCACCAGGCGTCGATGGCGTGTTGGCGCATGACCTCGCGCAGAGCAGCCAGACGTTCGGCGGGAGAGAAAGAGGTTGAATGGGACATGAGAAAACTCCAGGCCGGCGTGAAATCAGCAAATGCGCATTGTAGCAGTCATGTTCTTGCGTAAGCGTCCTGAAAGCCCGACATTACGGAATAAGGAATTCATGCGAAACCGAACGGAGCGACAAATGACCAAAAAGCGCGTGGTAACAGAGTTCGGCATGGGCACCTCTCTGCGTCGAGAGGACTATACCGAGGCGGCGGCGCGGGCGATTCGCGATGCGCTATGGCATAACTCGCTGAACGTGGCGGAGCTTTTCGACTTTCCCAAGACCGCCATGATCATCGACGTGGAGGTGGGAGTGCAAAAGCCCGAGGCGGTGGATGAGAGCGCCCTGAAGGCACTGTTTCCTTACGGTCAGCCGTCGATCAACGTGGTTCTGGGCGGGCTCGATGTGCCACGACCCGATGGAAGTGGCGTCACCGTAATTGCCAATGTCGCCCTCAAGGTTTCATTCGACATGGAGCCGGCTCATGCCTGAACAAATGGATAAACAAGCAAGCGAAAAGCGCGTCATCCTCGAGATGGGCACCGGTAACGATCTTTACGGCGGCGACTACACCAAGGCCGCCATCCGAGCGATTCAGGATGCCCTGCATCACTCCTCCATCGTGCTGTTCAAGTCCCTGGGCTATGACCACAGCCTGATGCGGGTGCAGGTCACCATCGGCGTGCAGGAACCGGACAAGGTGGATACGGACGTCCTGGCGGCACAGCTGCCCCGGGGGCGGGCCGAGGTCACTGCGGTCAAGGGCGGGCTCGATATCGACGACCCGGAACAGGACACGACCCATATCGTCGCCACCGCGGCGGTGGAAGCCTTCCTGCCGGACATGGCGAAGGAGTGGCGGCTGAGCGAGCAGGATTGACACCGGTTATTGAGCGCTTTAGCGTCTGTTAACCTAGTCAAACGTTTCAGGTTAACAATGCACGAGCCTACACTTCGCCACGATTGGCGTCTCGACGAGATCGAGGCGCTGTTCGCCTTGCCTTTCAACGATCTGTTGTTTCAGGCTCAGCAGATGCACCGGCAGCATTTCGATGCCAACCAGGTGCAGGTCTCGACCCTGCTGTCGATCAAGACCGGTGCCTGCCCGGAAGACTGCAAGTACTGCCCTCAGTCCGGGCACTACGCCACCGGGCTCGATAAGGAAAAACTGCTGGAAATCGAGGCGGTAATCGCCCAGGCCGAGGCGGCCAGAGAGGCCGGGGCCAGTCGTTTCTGCATGGGCGCGGCCTGGCGCAGTCCGACGGCGCGGGATCTGCCGGCGGTGCTGGAGATGGTGCGCCGGGTCAAGGCGCTGGGTCTCGAGACCTGCATGACCCTGGGCATGCTCGCCCCCGAGCAGGCCGGTCAACTCGCCGAAGCGGGGCTCGATTACTACAATCACAATCTGGATACCTCGCCGGAGTATTACGGCGAGATCATCACCACTCGCACCTATGCCGATCGCCTCGAGACGCTGGGCAATGTGCGCCAAGCGGGCATGAAGGTGTGCAGCGGCGGCATTCTCGGCATGGGCGAGGCGCCGCGGGACCGGGCCGCATTGCTGCAGCAGCTCGCCACTCTCGACCCGCATCCGGAGTCCGTACCCATCAATCAGCTGGTCAAGGTGCCGGGCACGCCGCTGGAAGACGCCGAGGATCTCGACCCATTCGAGTTTGTGCGCGCCATCGCCGTGGCCCGCATCCTGATGCCGCGAAGTCACGTGCGCCTGTCCGCCGGGCGCGAAGAAATGAGCGAACCCACCCAGGCCCTGGCCTTTCTCGCCGGTGCCAACTCGATCTTCTACGGCGACCGGCTGCTGACCACCGCCAATCCCCAGGCGGAGCGGGACCGGGCGCTGCTTGCCCGGCTGGGCATCCGCTTCGAGACGCGCACCCTCGACGACGCGCCGGCAATCCAGCACGCGGCCCCAGCCGTCATGTCCGAAACTTTCGCCGAGACGCCGTACTACGATGCCGCCCAGCGCTGAGCCCGTCGCCAGCTGGCCCCGGCGGCTGGCGATGCGTCAGCGCGCCCAGGACGAGGCGGGCCTGTGGCGCCGGCGCCGGGTGCATTGCCGCGAGGCCACTGTTGATTTTGCCGGCAACGACTATCTCGGCCTCGCCGGCGATCCGCGCCTGGCGGAGGCCGCGGCTTCCGCCACCCGGCGCTACGGCGCCGGTGCCCGAGCGTCGCAGCTGGTCAGCGGTCATCTCGACATCCATCGCCGACTGGAAGAACGGCTGGCGGCCCTGGTGGGTCGCCCCCGGGCGCTGCTGTTCTCCAGCGGCTATCTGGCCAACCTGGGGGTACTGCAGGCGCTGTGCGACGCTGCCACGCCGGTCTTTCAGGACCGACTCAATCACGCCTCGCTGCTCGACGGCACCCGACTGGCGGGGGCGCCGTCGCGGCGCTTTCATCATCGCGACCTCGACGACTTGACCCGGCTGCTGGGACGCGCCGATCCGGCAACGCCGCGCCTGGTAGTCAGCGACGGCGTGTTCAGCATGGATGGCGATATCGCCGACGTGGCGGGCCTCGCGGCCCTGTGCCGGCGCCATGAGGCCTGGCTGATGATCGACGACGCCCACGGTCTGGGGGTGCTCGGCGAACACGGCGATGGCTGCGTGGGGCGCGCCCAGGGCGTGGACGACGTGCCCATCCTGGTGGGCACCCTGGGCAAGGCCCTGGGCAGCGCCGGCGCCTTCGTGGCGGGCAGCGAGCTTCTGATCGAGCATCTCGTGCAGTTCGCCCGCAGCGCCATCTACACCACTGCGGAGCCGCCGGGAACGAGTGCCGCCACCCTGGCGGCCCTGGACATTCTCGATGCCGAGCCGGAGCGCCGTGCCCGGTTACGTGCCCATATTGCCCGCTTGCGGGCCGGTGCCGAAGCCCTGGGACTCGAGCTGCTGCCCTCGACGACTCCCATCCAGCCGCTGCTGCTGGGCGACAGCGAGCGCACGCTGCGCTGGGCCGAGGCGTTGCGGGCCAAGGGGTTCATGGTGGGGGCGATTCGTGCGCCGACGGTGCCCCGCGGCCAGGCGCGGCTGCGCATTACCCTGAGCGCCGCTCATGAACCGGCCCGGATCGATGGCCTGCTCGACGCCCTGGCAGAACTGGCCCGGGAAGAAAGCCGGGAAGAGGGCGGGCCATGACCCAATGGGTACTGCTCTCCGGCTGGGGAATCGATGCGCGCATTTGGCAGCCCCTGGCGCCCCACTGGCCCGCCGGCGCGGCGACCACTGCCCCGGACTGGCCGGGCTACGGCGCCGAGGCGCCCCTGGATGATCCCTTGAGTCTGGAAACTCTGGCCGAGCGCATGGCCCCGGCGCTATCCCCGGAGGCCATCTGGGTCGGCTGGTCCCTGGGGGCGCTGCTGGCGGTGCGTCTGCTCGACTACCTACCCGCCCCGCGCGGCATCGTCATGCTGGGCATGGGGGCGCGTTTCTGCATGGCGGACGGCGTCACCCCGGCGGCGCTCAGGGCCTTTCGCCGGGCGGTGAAACGCGACCCTTGCGCCGCCTGGCAGCGTTTTGTGGGCTGGCAGCTCGCCGGTGAGCCGGACCCGCCGCGTTGTCGCCAGCGGCTGACGTCGCTGATCGGTTCCCGCCCCGGCGTCGATACCGCCACCCTGCTGGCGGGGCTCGACTGGCTGGAATGTCTCGGCGTGTCCCGGCAGCTGGCGGCGCCGCCCTGCCCCATCCTGACCCTGACCGGCGAGAATGACCTCTTGCTGGACGCGACCACCCGGCGCGACGCCGCGGTTTGCCTGCCCGGTGCGGGGCACTGCCCGCAGCTTTCTCGGCCCGAGGCGCTGGCGGCGGCGCTGATGGCCTTCGATGGCGAGGACGCGCCATGAACGCTCCGCTCCCACGGCCCGGTGACGAAGCTCAGCGCTGGCGCCAGCAGGTGGCTCGGGCCTTCTCCCGGGCCGCGCCGCGCTACCTGGAACGGGCCGGCGCCCAGGCGGCCCTGGGCGAAACGCTGTGGCCGCTGCTGCCAAAG
>NZ_JBNCAN010000022.1:0-84294 GCF_049808615.1 Halomonas sp. GXIMD04776
GCTTTGACTTTGAACTCAGTGCTGTACTGCTGAGTTTTCTTCCCCGTGATCATCTCCGGCATCGGTGTTCTCCTGTTGCGGAGTTATCGATGCGTGTCTACTAGATCGGGGGAAGTCCAGCATCCGGTGCATGGCCTGGTTATGCGCTCTCACGGATAGCACGGATATCCTCGATATCCACTGGACGTGAAAGAGCAGATTTATACTTGACCAGATCGTCCTTCAGCATAAGTGGAAGCTCAAGATCCAGCAACGGCACGGTCGCGTAGCGAGAAAAATCTATGTCGAGTGGAACCCAGGTCTCGCTACCTGCATCGAAGATTTTGGGACCGTCAGCGCTACCTACCTCGACTTTGATGCCTTCATATTGGAACTGGACGTAGGTTAGGTCCCAGCCTTCCTCTTGGCGGTGAGCGGCAGCTTTGGATACAAATTCCTTACCGGCCTGAACCACCAACGAGAAGTGTTCACCAGGGACGAAAAGGTCAATGTCATTTAGTTCGCGCCCAGAGCCATACCCCTTTGAGGCGAGTCCTCCACAGATTAAAAAAGGGATGTTCCTTTCTCTCAGTAACCCCACAATCCATTGGGCTGCTTTATGGTGCACGCCTCCTCCTTTTGCGCATAACTGTTCAGCATTTCTTCGCCGTGCGGAGCATGGCGTATAAATGTCTGTTGGACTAAGAATTTGTCCGTAAATAATATTCACCTTAAGCGGTACCTTCCGAAAGGCGATAATGGCCGCCGACAACTGGTTAAGGGCTCGAAAGCTGCGCTCCAGCTTTTCGTAACGCACCAGGAGCTTGCGAAATCGGTTGAACCAGCTGTGAGCGACTTCGACGATCCAGTGCCGGGCTCGTTTACCAGGGCACTGCTTGAGCTGTTGCGCTTCATCATGCCGTCCCTGGACATGCGGGATGTACCCATGATCCAGAATTGCCGTCATGGCTGCCTTTCCTCGGTAGCCGGCATCGGCACACAGATGTTTGGAACGGCGAACAGGCGGGTTGGGGCGTTTGACCTGAATCGCTTCGAGCACGGCCTCGATCTGGGTAACATCATGCCGGTTCGCGCCGGCCCCCGCCTGGCGCTTGGCCTGGGTAAAGGCCCCCTGCGGCGCGCTCGGGTGCAGCGCGCGGTCCGGGAACAGGGCGCTCGGAAACAGCCATGTCGGCGGCCGATAGGCACGCCAATAATCACGCAAGTGATCGAGTAGTGTCGCCGGCAACAGGACCATGCGATCCTTCGCCCCTTTGCCCTGCGCGACACGGAGCTGACCGCGCTGGCCGTCGATATCACTGACCCGCAGGTGGCAGACCTCGCTCACGCGCAGTCCGCAGCCGTAGCACAGTTCGAGCATCACGCGATGCTTGGGGTTTCGGCACGCGGCCAGGATCCGCCGGACCTCGTCGCGAGTCAGCAGTTCCGGAATCCGTTGCGGTGTCTTCGGCACCACGGGGGATACCTCAACCGACGGCCAGTGCAACACCTGCAGGTACAGGAAACGCACGCCGTGCAGATAGACGCGGCAGCTGGCAGCGGACAAGCCGCGCTCCTGGACCAGATGATTGAAGAAGCGTTGCAGGTCATCGGTGCTCAAGGTGTCTGGCGGCCGGTGGAAATAGCGCGCCAGGTCCGTGATCACCCTCAGGTAGGTGGTGTGGGTGCGTTGCGCGAAGCCACGTTGACGCATGGCCTCGATCATTGTCTGTCGTAAGGCAGTCATCGTCGTCACTCCTGTTCGTTGACCCAGGTGGGTCAACGAACAGTGTGGTGCGATGAGGCGAAAGACGTGATTCGACGACAGCTACCGCGGAGCGGTTTAGTTCAACAGGTATTAGACGGAACGCTCTGACATTGAATGAACGCGCTGGCATGTCCAATAATGTTATCTAGCACGTATTTCTTCACCTAAGCCATTGATATCAAAAATTACTAAGAATAGCTCGGCAGCCTATGCAGAATGCGCGCGCTTGCGCGTTTTGCCCGGACCAATAATACAGTATGCATATCCATACATTGTGAGAAGCGCCATATGGATACGCACAGCAGACCGCCGAAGCTGATGGATCGGGTAAAGGCCACCATGCGAGTGAAACGCTACAGCCCACGTACCGAGAAAACCTACTGTTACTGGATACGCTTCTTCATCCGCTTCCACGGCATGCGGCATCCCGCCAGCATGGGAGCTCCCGAGGTAAAGGCTTTCCTGGAACATCTTGCAGTGGAGCGCCGTGTGGCGGCGGCCACACAAAATCAGGCCCTGAACGCCCTCGTTTTCCTCTACCGCCACATCCTCGAACAGCCCTTGGGAGATATCGGTGAGTTTTCGCGCGCCAAACGCCCGCGCCGGCTACCGGTGGTGCTTTCCCACGAGGAAGTGACGCGCGTACTATGCCATCTATCAGGCCCCATGTATTTGATGAGTGCGCTAATGTACGGCTCGGGGTTGCGACTCCTTGAAACGTGTCGTCTGCGAGTCCGGGATATCGACTTCGAACGCCAGGTTATTACGGTGAGAGCGGGCAAAGGCGATAAGGACCGCACTACCTTGCTCCCGACCAGCTGTATCTCCTACTTACAGCAGCAGATTTCCTCTGCTAAAAGAGCCTAGAAACCACCCAGATCTATACGCATGTGCTGGGCAAGGGCTTTGCCGGCGTGCGCAGCCCCCTCGGGTAACGGAATCGGGATGTCGGTGCCGGGCACGCTACCGCCCCTATCTGCCCGTGCATGATAGTGATTTCCAACGCTTCAGAGTCCAAGCTGCTCTATTGCATGAGGATGCACTTGCCGCGTAATGCAGTAGGCCGCTATTTTCCACTTTTATGGATTTGCACCCCATTCACCCCATCAAACGCCCCAGCGCAAAGTTGGCGATCGCCGTGTCCTGCACGCCGGTGCCGGTCAGGTCACAGACCGTGATGCTGGCATCCGAGAGGCGCAGGCGCTGGCCTTCAGCGATAATTCTTCCCAATTCATAAACCTTGAACGGTGGCTTTCCATCGGCGCCGAAGTCCGCCGGGCCGCTCGATGCTCTCGAATCCGAACGCGCGCGCCGGGAAAAGATCTTGAGTTCGCCGTTGGTTTCGCTCTGGGCACGAGTATCGCAGACGAAGGCATCGGCGCGAGTCATCAGCGATTCATCCAGCTCGCGTTTGTCGGGGCTGTCCGAACCCATGGCGGTGACATGCGCCCCTTCCGGTACGTCCTGGGCGGTAAGAATGGGAGTTCGTGCGGGGGTGGTAGTAACGATGATGTCGGCCTGGGCACAAGCGGCCTTGACGCTGTCATGTACGTTGACCTCAAGACCTAGGGTACGCATGCGCTCGGCGTAGGCCTCAGCGGAGTCGCGCTTGCGCGCCCAGACATCGACGGTGTCGATATCGCGCACCAGTTGCAGCGCCCTCACCTGCAATTCAGCCTGTTCGCCGGCGCCAAGAACCGCTACTCGGCGGCTGTTTTCCCGGGACAGATGCTTGGCAGCGATGGCGCCGGCCAGGGCGGTGCGTATCGCAGTGAGATAGCCTTCATCGAAAAGCACCGCATCCACCAGCCCGGTCTTGGCGGAGAACACCATCATCAAGCCATTCAAACTCGGCAAGCCGAGCTTGGGATTGTCGAAGAAACCAGGGCTGACCTTGATGGCAAAACGCTCGAAGCCGCGAATGTGCGCGGTCTTCACATCGACCTCGCCATTGGACTCCTCGATGGCCATCGACAGGATGGGCGGCTGGACCACGTCACCGCGGCCCAGCGCCCGAAACCCCTCCTCTATTGCCGCCAAAGCGTCACGGTCAAGTGTGACAGCACTGCTGATGGCATCGCGATTGAAAAGCTGCATGAAGAAGACTCCTGATCATGTCGATGTCTCTCCATTGTCGCCAATCAACCGCTGATCGCAAAACTCCCCGCATTCAGCCACAAATGCGTCAGGATGCTGGCAACGTAGCCCAGGAAGATGGCCGGCGCCCATTTCAAATGTCCCATGAAGGTATAGGAGCCCCGAGCATGCCCCATCAATGCCACGCCCGCGGCGGAACCGATGGAGAGCAGGCTACCACCGACCCCGGCGGTCAGAGTGATGAGCAACCAATGACCATGAGACATGTCTGGCTGCATGGTGAGTACGGCGAACATCACCGGGATGTTATCGACCACCGCCGAAGCGAGCCCTAGAAAGACGTTGGCCCAGGTGGCATTCCATTCGGTATAGAGTAGCTCCGAAAGCATCGATAGATAGCCTAGAAAACCCAGGCCACCCACACACATGACCACGCCGTAGAAAAACAGCAAGGTGTCCCATTCGGCGCGCGCGACACGGCTGAACACATCGAAAGGCACGACGCTACCCAGCCGCTCAAGCCGCTCCTGATCGCCCCGCCGCGAATAACGCTCCCGCTTGCGCTCCAGGGAGCGCGGCAGACTCTGGCGCAGGTAGTAACCGAAGAACTGTAGATAACCGAGCCCGGTCATCATGCCCAATACCGGCGGCAGCCCCAGAAATGTATGACACGCCACCGCGGAAGCGATGGTCAGCAGGAACAAGGCAATGATACGTTTCCAGCCACGCTTGAGATCGACAACGTCATCCTGTGCTTGTGGCCGACGTTTTTTCACGAACAGGTTCATGATGATTGCCGGTACCAGAAAGTTGACCAGCGAGGGCACCAACAGCTCGAAGAACTCGTAAAATTTGATCAGGTCGGCCTGCCAGACCATCAGGGTGGTGATATCACCAAATGGGCTGAAGGCGCCCCCAGCGTTGGCGGCGACCACGATGTTGACACAACACAGATTGATGAAGGCTCGATCGCCCTCGGCGACCTTGATCACGACGGTGCACATCAAAAGCGCAGTAGTCAGATTGTCCGCCACCGGGGAAATGACAAAGGCCAGTATGCCGGTCAACCAGAACAGGCTGCGATAGCTGAACCCCCGATCCACCATCCAGGCGCGCAAGGCGTCGAATGTCCTCCGCTCATCCATGGCATTGATGTAGGTCATCGCCACCAGCAGGAACAACATCAGCTCGGCAAATTCCAGGAAGGTCTCGCCGAAAGCCTCTTCAGCGGCATGCGGCATGCCTGCCTGAACGTACACCCAACCGATCAGCGCCCAGATGATCCCCGCCGCCACCAGCACCGGCTTGGACTTGCGCATGTGGATCTTTTCTTCAAGCATCACCAGGGTGTAAGCCAAGACGAACACTACCAAGGCTATCATACCCACCATCGAGCCGGTCATATCCAGCTCGCCGCTGACTGCTAGCGCGGCGGGAGAAACCAGCCATAAGGTAAGTAACGACAACAACCAGAGAAGAGAGCGAGAGCGGGCAGGCACAAATAAGCAACGAGTCATGGGCACATTCTTACGCCAAGGAGAAGGAAGACGCTATCTTGCCCAAGATACTAACAAGCTGAAATACCATGAAAGTTGATGATGATCACTCTTTTCCTACTTTTGTTCATCGTCGTTCAACAAAATTGACACGCCCTCGGCAACGCTCATGGCCACCGAAGGCATACGAATCAAGCAGTTCCAGCCAAGGTGCGCGCTCTGTCGAAGGTCTCGAGCGATACACCATTGCCCGACACGATCAGCGCCACCTTCTGGCCCTGCACGTTCACTCCGTGCTCCTCGATGGCTGCAAGACCGATAGCGGCGGCACCTTCAACCAGCATCTTCTCGTGCTCCAGCATGTCGATCATGGCCCGAGCGATGGCCGGCTCGGAGACCTGATAGTGATTGTCCATTACCTCGGAGACAAGATCGAAGGTATAGCGATTGCTCAGACCAATGCCGCCGTTGAGGGAATCTGCCAGACTGTCGCTTTCCTCGACATCGACCGGGCGCCCCGCTTCGAGGCTTTCCCACATTGCCGCTCCCTGAGATAAGCTCACACCGGTCACCCAGGTATTGGGGCGGATCGCCTTAAGCGCTGCTCCGATACCCCCCAACAGACCACCCCCCGAGAGTCCGACGATCACCCGGTCGAGATAGGGTTGATCTTCCAACAGCTCCAGGCCGATGGTGCCTTGACCGCTAGCGATCAACGGATCATCGAAGGGCGGAATCAGCGTCATGCCCTGCTCCTCGACCAGTCGTGCGACTTCCTCGAAGGCATCATCCTGACTTTGGCCAACACGCTTCACCTCGGCCCCCAGTGCTTCGATGGCGTGCACCTTGTTGTCTGGCACCCGTTCCGACAAACAGATCACCGCCGGCACTCCCAGGCGCGCCGCGGCAAACGCCACCGCCCGGCCGTGATTGCCGGTGGAAGCGGTCGTCACACCCCGGCTAAGTGAATCCTTGCCATGCTTTTCGATCAAGGCGGCGATCATGTTGGTCGCACCGCGCAGCTTGAAGGCGCCGGTCGGCTGGCAGTTTTCCAGTTTTAGGAATATCTCGGCATCGAAACGCCGGGATAACTCCATGGAGCGAATCAAGGGCGTGCGAACTACCTGCCCGGCGATCCGCGCACGGGCCTGATAGATCGCCTCCAGGGTAACGTGATGATGACCGGAATCGGGCATGAGCAACTCCTTTTCTTATAGGCGCTATGTTACTGCCATAGTAGCGTCGGAAACGGTAAAAAAGCCAAGCCCTCTTGAGGACTTGGCTTTCGAAAGCCTGACTTTTAATCGCTGAAAGAATGTCGCTTATTTCAGATCGCCGGAACGGGTTAGCTCGTCGGTGACCTTGTCCACGGCGCGCTTGGCCCGGATGATGATCTCATCGACCTCGGTACGGCTGACCACGAGCGGCGGCGCGAAACCAAGGATGTCGCCATGCGGCATGGCCCGGGCGACGAGGTTTTCCTCCATTGCCGCGGCACTGATGCGCGGGCCAACCTTGAGATTCGGAGCGAAGTGCTCGCGGGTCGCCTTGCCGGGAGAGAATTCCAGCGCCGCGAGCAGACCGACGCCGCGCACGTTGCCCACCAATGGATGATCGGCAAACGTTTTCTGCATCTGCTGCTGCAGATAAGCACCGGTCTCGGCGGCGTTCTGGGTCAAGCCTTCACGCTCGATGATGGCGAGGTTGGCAAGCCCCGCAGCGACGCCCAGCGGGTGGCCGGAATAGGTCCAGCCATGGCCGATCGGGCCGTATTCGCCGGTGCCTTGCTCGAGTACCTGCCACACCTTGTCGCCGACGATTACGCCGGACAGCGGCTGGTAGGCACTGGTCAGGCCTTTGGCCACGGTGATCAGGTCCGGCTTCATGCCGTAGAAATGCGAGCCGAAATCGGTACCGATGCGTCCGAAGCCGGTCACCACTTCATCGGCGATCAGCAGCACGTCGTACTTGGCCAGCACCTTCTGAATCTCTTCCCAGTAACCCTCCGGCGGCGGCACGATACCGCCGGTCCCGAGTACCGGCTCGCCGATGAAGGCGGCGACGGTGTCCGGCCCCTCATGGAGGATCATCTCCTCGAGCTTCGCCGCGCAGTCCTTGGCAAACTCGCGTTCGCTCATATTGGCCTGGGCATCGCTGCGCCGATAATAGTACGGCGCCTCGGTGTGGCGAATGGTCTCGATGGGCAGATCGAAATGATTATGAAAGGTCGGCAGCCCGGTCAGCGAACCGGAGGCGATGCCGGAGCCGTGATAGCCGCGGCTACGTGAAATGACCTTCTTCTTCTGCGGGCGGCCGAGCACATTGTTGTAGTAACGCACGATCTTGAGCTGAGTCTCGTTGGCATCACTGCCGGACATGCCGTAGTAGACCTTGGACATGTTCATGCCGGCGAGCTTGAGGATCTTTTCGGAGAGCTCGATCAGCGGCTCGTTGGAGTGGCCCACATAAGTGTGATAGTAGGACAGCTCCAGGGCCTGCTTGTAGATCGCCTCGGCCATTTCGGTACGGCCATAGCCGATGTTCACGCAGTACAGGCCGGCAAAGCCGTCGATCATCTCGCGGCCATCCTTGTCGACGATGTTGATCCCCCTGCCGCCGGTAATGACACGGCCCGGCGCATCGCCGTGAGCAAAATCGCGCAGATGAGTGGACGCATGGAACGTCACCTTGCGATCGCGATCGATCAGATCCTGATGGCTACTCATCAACTTCTCCCGAATAATCTTTTTAACTAATCAGTTATGAAAAACAATATTCTCTGACATGAAGAGCTCTGCGAGCGAAGACTAGACCAGGCGGACTTTGACTAGAGCAGCGGAGTTTACTGTTGTAAATGAGCATGCTCGAGTCAAAGTCCAACGCCGTATAGTCGAGCGCAGCTAGCTCCCGGATACAGAGCCGAGGCCGCCGAGGCAGTAGTACTTCGTCTCCAGATACTCCTCGATGCCCGTGGTGCCTCCCTCGCGGCCCAAACCGGACTGTTTCACGCCACCAAAAGGCACCGGGGGACCGGTCATCTTCACCGTGTTGATCGCCACCATGCCGTTCTGCAAGGCGCGCAGCATCTTCCAGATGCGACGGATATCGTGGGTAAACACATAGGCCGACAGGCCATACTCGGTATCGTTGGCCATCTCGATGGCTTCATCGTCGCTGGCAAACTTGGTGATCCCGGCCACCGGTGCGAAATTCTCTTCCCGCCAGATTTGCATGTCACCGGTCACATGGGTCAGTAGCGTCGGCATGAAGAAATTCTCATCCGGTGCCATGGACTGATCGCCATGAATCAAGGTAGCGCCCTTGGAGAGCGCATCGTCGACGATGTTGGACGCCTTCTCGACGGCCCGCTGATGAATCAGCGGACCGATATCGATCTCGCTGACCAGACCATTGCCGACCTTGAGAGCCTTCATGCGCTCGGCGAAGTACTCGACGAATTCGTCATGCACATCTTCATGAACCAAGATGCGATTGGCCGCTAGACAGTCCTGCCCCGCAGTCTGGAACTTGGCCGCCACAGCGGCAAGCGCAGCCTCCTTGGGATCAACGTCAGGGCCGACGATAAACGGTGCGTTACCACCGAGTTCCAGCGAGACTCGCTTGACGGTGCTGGCGCATTGCTCCAACAACAAGCGTCCGACCGGCGTGGAGCCGGTGAAGGACAGCGCCTTGACCCGTTCTTCCTTGCACAGCACCTCGGAAACTTCGGCGGCTTCGCCAAGCACCACGTTGAACACTCCCGCGGGAATGCCGGCACGCTCGGCCAGTTCCGCCAGCGCCAGTGCAGAAAACGGCGTCTCGCCGGCCGGCTTGACGATCACTGGGCAACCGGCCGCCATGGCTGCGGCGGCCTTGCGAGTGATCATCGCCAGCGGGAAGTTCCAAGGCGTGATCAATGCGGCTACACCGATCGGCTCCTTGAGGGTCCCGAGCGCCGCGTTTGGAATATGACTGGGAATGGTCTGGCCGAAGGTACGCTTGCCCTCTTCGGCGAACCAGCGCACGAAGCTGGCACCGTATTCGACCTCGCCCCGCGCATCGGGCAACGGCTTGCCCTGCTCGTGGGTCATGATGATGGCGAGATCCTCGCGGTTGGCCTGGATCAAGTCATACCAGGCCAGCAGGCGCTCACAACGCTCGTCGGCGCGTAATGCGCGCCAGTGGACGAAGGCGTTGTCGGCCGCCTCGATCGCGCCGCGAATCTGCTCGGTCTCGAGCAGGGGAATATGCCCCAGGGTCTCGCCGGTGGCCGGATCGATCACGGCCGTCTCGCGGCCGGCGTCGCCGTGGGTCCATTTGCCATCGATGTAGGCGTACTGGCGTAAAAGACGCGGATCGTCGAGTTTCATGCATGCCTCCTTGAAACGAAAAGCAGGCAGCGACCTGCCTGAACACAAGACACAGGATAGGGCCTGTCGCGGGCAGATACTTTTTGTCCCTGGCGGTTGCGACACGAGGTTTTTTTTGGAATCGCACGCCTGTCTTGCAACATTTTCTGGCGACACCTTGACGCAGCCGCGATGCTGACAAGCCGCCGCACTGGACAGACAAGGCAAAACAAGCTTGGATGCTGTTTAAGTAGGTTGAGAGGCCGCAAGCAAATGGAGTTCAAGGACTACTACCAGATCATGGGGGTCGCCCGGGACGCGACCCAGGACGAGATCAAGCGCGCCTATCGCAAGCTGGCGCGCAAGTACCACCCGGATGTCAACAAGGAGGCAGATGCCGAGACGAGGTTCAAGGAGGTAGGCGAGGCCTACGAGGTGCTCAAGGACCCGGAGAAGCGCGCCGCCTACGACCGGCTTGGCGCCGACTGGCAAGGCGGCCAGGATTTCCGCCCACCACCGGACTGGGACGAGGGATTTGCCTTTCACGGCGGTGGGTTCACCGATGCCGATTCAGAGCAGTTCAGCGACTTCTTCGAGAGCCTGTTCGGGCGCGGGGGATTCGGTGGCGGCCATGGACGACACACACAGCGTGAATTTCACATGCGCGGTCAGGATAGCTACGCCAAGGTGCTCATCGACCTGGAAGACGCCTATCACGGCGCCACCCGCAGCTTCACCCTGACCCAGACCGAGCTGGGCAGCGACGGTCGACCACGAAGCCGCGAGCGCACCTTGAGCGTCAAGATTCCCAAGGGAGTGCGCCAGGGCCAGCATATCCGCCTGGCTGGACAGGGCGAGGCCGGCCTGGGGAAGGGTGACCCCGGTGACTTGTACCTCGAAATCGAGTTTCGCCCCCACCCCTTCTACCATGTCGAGGGCAAGGATGTGTTCCTGGATCTGCCTGTCGCGCCCTGGGAGGCGGCGTTGGGCGCCACCGTCAAGGCACCCGTGCCCACGGGCTCGGTGGATCTCAAGATACCGGCCAGTTCGGCAGCGGGACGCAAGTTGCGGCTGAAGGGACGCGGGCTGCCCGCAAAATCGCCGGGGGATCTCTATGTCGTATTGAAGATTGCCCTGCCACCTGCGCAAAACGATGCCGCCAAGGCCGCCTATCGTGAATTCGAGAAGGCCTTCAAGTTCAACCCGCGTGCGCACCTGGGGGGATGAACCGTGACGAACAGAAAACTAGAGACGTTATTGTCCGGCGAAGTGCTGGAAGAGGACATCGAGCTGACCCTGGCGGAACTGTGCCGAGCCTGCCAGTTGCCGGCGGAACAGATCGTCGACCTAGTCGACGAGGGCGTCATCGACCCGGTGGGCCGCGACCCCGCACGCTGGCGCTTTTACGGCGTCAGCGTGCGCCGGGTACGCTGCGTACAGCGGCTCAGGCAGGACCTGGGGATCAACGCCGCCGGCGCCGCCCTGGCACTCGAGTTGCTCGAGGAGCTGGAGCAACTGCGTGCACGGCTGCGACGGCTCGACGACTAGCCGGGCCAGCCGTCAATCGATGCACTCGCCGGTGGCCTGAAGCGCCGCCTCGGTAAACACGAGCAGCCCGAGCTCCGGACGGTAGCCATGGATTTCCTTGACGTCCAGGGCCTGGAGAAAATGCAGGATCTCCTCGCTGATCACCTGGCCCGGCACCAATACCGGGAAGCCCGGCGGATAGGGAATCACGAAGGTCGCCGAGACCACATCGCGGCCCTTGTCCATGGCGCGCTGCAGTTCGCCATTGTCGAAGCGCAGATATTCGGTGTTGTCCTCGTCGTAGCTCAGGAAATAGGCACGGCGAATGTCGCCGTCCGGAGTGCCCTCCGACGCATGGGGTCGGAAGGCGGCATGGAAGCGGCTGAAATCCGGTAACGGCGGCAGGTCCTGGGTCAGCGACCTGATCTGGTGCTCGATGATCTTGCGCTCGGGGCGACTGCTTTCCTCCCAGCGGCGATCGAAGGACTTGGCCAACTTGATCAACACATCGAGCAGGTAGGCGATCGACCCACGGCTGGTGCCGATGTTGGTCATGAACAGCACGGTGTTGCGCGAGGTCTTGTTGATCTGGATGCCGAACTGGTTCATCAGGTAGTCGTTCTTGAAGGCATCGCCATCGATCCCGGTCTTGCCAATCGACATGGTGATGCGCGTCGGGTCGACCACGAACTCATCGTGGGCCCAGGCCTCCTCCATCTTGTTCCAGCCGCTGTTGGCGTCGTAGAAGGTCTCGACCCCGGACTGGCGGTACTCGGCGGGCACCAGATCGCTGTTCTTGAGTATCTCGAAGTACTTCTGCAGCAGTGGATTGGTGTAGAGCTGCTCACGCAGCGACAGCGCCGCCTCGACCTGGGCATGAACAAGCTCGAAGCCTTCCATCTCGGCCTGCATGCGTCCCACGTCCAGCGATGCCAGGATCTGGTAGTTCGGCGAGGTCGAGGTATGGGTCATGTAGGCTTCATGGAACGGCGCCTCGACCTTCTGGCGGAAGTCCTGGTCGTAGACATGGATCATCGAGCCCTGACGCAGTGAGGTCAGGGTCTTGTGGGTCGAATGGGTGGCATAGGCGCGCACCCGCACCGCCCCGGGATCCGGAAGCAGGCGACGCTCCAGCCAGGTGGCGTCATCGTCCGGGTCGAGCTGTTCGAACTCGGCCTTCCAGGCCGCGTACTCCCTGGCATACTCCTCGCTGCGGTAGCGATCTCGAAGATGGCGCGCGGCGTGCATCGCGGTGCGCGGCCGGTAGGTCGGGTTGAAGGTGGCGAAGGCAAACCAGGCCTCGTCCCACAGGAAGACCAGGTCGGGCTTGATGGCCAGGCACTCCTCCATGACTCGGCGAACGTTATAGACTACGCCGTCGAAGGTGCAATTGGTCAGCAACAGCATCTTGACCTTGTCGAGCTGACCCGAACGCTTGTAGGCCAGCAGGGTCTTCTTGATCTCCTTGAGCGGCACGGCACCGTACATGGAGTAATCGTTGAGCGGATAGGAATCCAGGTAGGCGACATGGGCGCCGGCCAGCACCATGCCGTAGTGGTGCGACTTGTGGCAGTCGCGGTCGACCAGCACGATGTCGCGGGGCTTGACCAGGGCCTGGACCACGATCTTGTTGGCCGTTGAGGTGCCATTGGTGACGAAGAAGCTCTGACGCGCCCCGAAGGCACGGGCGGCATACTCTTGAGCCTTCTTGATCGGCCCGTAGGGTTGCAGCAGCGAATCCAGGCCGCCGGAGGTCGCCGAGGTCTCGGCAAGAAAGATGTTGATGCCGTAGAAGTCGATCATCTGCCCGGCCCAGTGAGAGCGGGTGACCGACTTGCCCCGGGAGATCGGCATGGCATGGAAGACCCCGGTGGGCTTCTTGCTGTATTCGCGCAGGGCATCGAAGAACGGCGTGCGGTAACGATCGTCGATGGCACGCAGGATGGTGTGATGCTGCTCGATGTAGTCGGTTTCGCGATAGAAGATCCGGTTGAAGTGGCGAATGTCGCCGCTGGCCGTGGCCTCGACATCGCCGCTGGTGACCAGGAACTGGTCGATCTCGGGGCGAATCTCGCGAATCATGGAACTGAGCAGCAGGCTGCGCTCGGCCTCGGACTTGGTCTCCAGCTCGGCCTCCGAGATTCCTTCCAGGTAGTTGCGCAGGGCACTCAGGTTGTACTTCGACTTGTAGGGGAACTCATAGCGGATCAGGCAGGCCTGAATGTTGGGATTGACCAGGATGGCGATCAGGGCATCCTCGAAGCTTCTCACCGTGACCACGTCATAGACGAAGCGATCCTCGGGGCGGCGCAGGTTATGAAAGGCCTCGCGCACCACTTCCTCCTCCTGGGTCGACATGGCGTCGACGATCAAGAGCTCGAAGTAAGGCTGCGATGAACTGTTGGAGGCCGGGTGGCCCCGCCGAAGCTGGGCCAGGGCGTCGAGGGCCTCCAGATCTTCGGCATCGGCGTCGGTCTCGCTGAGATCGACGTTTCGGCGGCGATAGGATTCGCTGATCAGCGCGCGCACCAGGCGCTTGACCACCTTCTCGAGCAGCGCGAATTCCTCGCGATCGAACAGCGACCAAAGATGGCGAAAGTCCTCCTTGGACGGAAAGGCATGGTAATCCTCGATAATCTCCAGCCGCGTCAGCTTGACGTCGATGGACTTGACCAGGTTGCGCACCTGCCCTTCGTTGTTTACCCGTACCAGCCGACCCAGATCGCGTTTCAGGGCATTCCAGGTATCCGCTCGAAGCTGTGAAATCTTGTGATAGAAGCCCAGCGCTGTATACGGCGTTTCCGATCCAGTCTTTTCGTTCATGTTGTCACCTGGTTCTGCCGTTCGTTGTTATCAGTATATCGTGCTTGTGCTGCCTGCCAGCCGTTACCCACCAAGTGGCCGACAAGGGGAAATCGCAGTGTCACATCCTGTCATCAGGCCGTGTGGGTGACCCGACTGGTGTAGTGAATGCCAAGCGTGGTCTCCTCGAAATGCGTGAAGGAAAGGTCCAGGTACTGGCAGGGCCAGCGAAACTGAACACGGCCCTGACGTGGCCAATAGACCGAGGTATAGATCGTGCCCAGGCCACGTCGGTAATCGCTGCGATACAGCGGTGGTGCCGCAAAGGCCGAAATCAGGCGCGACTCGGTGGTGGTATCGTCGCTGACCAGAATCGATAGCTGCCGCTCGCGGATCAGGGTCTCCGAAGCCAGCGCATGGGCATACCACTCGATCTTCCGCTGATGATTGGTGGCCACCTGCACCCGGCGGATGGACGCTGGCCGATCCGGAGCGATCATGGCTGTGATGTAGCGACCCTGGGCATCGGTGACGGTGATATTGTAAGCCATGTGGGTGGGCACTCGAGCCAGCACCTTGGCTGCCTCGGGGGTGGAGTCGCAGAACTCGAGCAGGTACCGCAGGATGATCGGTGCACCGAAGCCGTCACCCACCACCGTGCGACCACCGAAGGCCAGCGATACCGACAGACCACTGTCGTTGATGCCATCGAGCACCCCCCACAGGCAGTCGGTCATGGCGATGACCCGCCGCTCGTTCCAGTGGCTATAGAGGATGGTGCCCTCGCAGAGCTCCGGCGGGTAATCGTAGTTGCGCACCAGCAGATGGGCATCGGCTCTGGCCAATACGGCCTGCGAGCAACCGGTGATGTAGGCCGGCGGGCGATAAAGGCTCAGCATGCGCGATGCCAGATCACCGCCGCCGGCCAGCCTGCACAATCGCTCGTAGGTGGGTATCAGCTCGGGCATGTGCCGCTCGAGCGCATTGTAGCAAGCCAGATACCCCGGGCGCTCGCGCTCACCTTCCGACAGATACCAACGCTCGTATGCCGGCCAATGCAAGTCGAAGAGCGACTGCCATTTCTCGCCTGCCACGGGCTCATGTACGGCACGAAATACGAGCTGCTTGTCCATGTGTCTGCCCCGCCCCGGCGGGTTTTCTCCTTAAAGGATCTTGAAGTTGCCGCCGCCGATTGCGTGACTGACCGCTACCTCTTCGACCACCGGGTCCTGCAAGGCCTGACCGGCGAACTGGCCGCGAATGCCCTCGATCCAGGCCTTGGCGCGCGGCGTAAGCTGGAAGTCATCGTCCATCAGGCGGCCTCGAGTGATCAGGATCCCCAGATCTGCGCCCTCGTAACGGAAGTCGCCGACGCCACTGATACGCAGGAAGAAGGCCTCCTGCTCACTCTCGGCGGCATGCGGGTGCGGATCGTAATGGCCGTAGGCGATGCTGCCGTCTTCGGCCATTCGCCAGACACCGGACTGTGGCGCCTGGGTCAGCAGGTCTACCGATTCTTCGGTGTACTTGATCACCAGTTGGCTCCAGCTGTCGATGCTGTCCGGATGCGCCCAGCGATCGTTGATATCCTCGATGTCAAGATCGAAATCCTGATCGGAGAATTCCAGCAGATGAAACAGGAACAGCGGCACATCGGAATGAGCGAAGGCCGCCACGTTGGTCAGCGAACTGGCACCGGTGACCCGTGGATTGAGTTCGCCCAGGTAGACATCCTGAGTATCCATGTCGATCAGGAAGTCGAGCTCGAAGTAACCGCGATAGCCCTCCTCGCGCAGCGCTTCGCCGAAGAGGAAGGTGTACTCGCGGGCCTTGTCGCGCACCTCCTGGGAAAAGGCACCGGCGAACATCTCGTTGCCGCACCAGCCGCCCTTGTAGGGGGTCAGCGACTTGAAACCCACCAGTTCGGTCATCAAGGGGCCCACCACGGTACCACAGCGGGTCGAACAGGCCTCGATGGCGGACCCGCGGCAGTTGATGCGCTTCATGATCTTGACCTCGGGTTCGGCCTCGATCTCCTCGGCGTACTTGTAGTACTCGCTCTCGTTGGACACGAAGAAGGTGGTATGACCCGAGTCCCCATAGGCCGACTGGATGACCAGATCCTGGGTTCCCAGTTCCTGGCAGACCTCAAGCAGATGTTGATAACTGTCGACCTTGGCGAGTACGTTGGGCACGCTCGGCACCCCCACCTTGTTGCCGATGCGTACCGTCTCGATCTTGTTGTCCATCCGCGAGCGAAGCTTCGCCGGGGGAAAGGCCACCCGCAGCCCCAACTGCTCGCAGATCTCCTCGGTATGCTCGTCGAACATCAGGAAGGTGGCGACGCCCTTGCCGCCCCGCGACTTCAGGTAGTCGATCACTTCCTTGTGTTCCAGCAAATAGTTGTTGATGTCCTCGATACTTTCGAAGTCGCGAGGAAACTTTTCCCTGGGAACGAAGACGTTCTTCTGACGCCGATCGAAGCAGTCGATGTAATTGATGTGACGAAAGTTCCCCACCCAGTCGCCAATGCCCAACAGATTGAAGTTGGTCGCCGAGATGAAGTAGATAGGCTCCTTGTTGTTGTGAAAGTAACGCCTTACGTCAGAAATGCTGGTGATCTTGTTCATGTTATCCACTCCTGTCGTGTTGCATTCCACCGGCTGTGTCGCTCCACTCGAGCCAACGGTTCAGAACGGCTCGATATTCTGCCTGACCGGTTTGGCCAAAGGACCCAGGGTATCGAGGAAGGGGCTGGAGCCGGTCTCGCTGCGATACAAAGAGAATTCTACCTGGCGATCACGGAAGCTCTTGAGCGGCTGGCCGAGCCCGCGCAAGCCAGTCTCCCGCTCGCGCCGCACGCGCTGCAGGTCGATCTCGATGGGAATGATTTCCTCGCCGATGCCCGCCTGGTGAATGACATCGCCGGAGGGGCCGACCACTATCGAACAGCCGTTGCCCATGGCGCCGGCACCGTTGATATCGAAGAAGTAGCACTGGTTGATGACGGCGTTGGTTCGGGCGATCGACAGCTCGATATCGCGATCAATGGTGTCGGTCATGGTGGGGTGCAGGATCACTTCCGCACCCATCGCAGCGAGGGTGCGAGTGGTCTCCGGGAACCACATGTCGTAGCAGATCGAGACCCCGAAGCGGCCGATATTGGGCACGTCGAAGACCACGAACTCGCTGCCGCCCTCCACTCCCTCTTCATAAGGCCGGAACGGGAACATCTTGCGAAAGCGGGTGACCACCTGACCACTGGGATCGATCACACTCGCAGTATTATAGATCCTGTCCCCGACTCGCTCGAACATCGAGCCCGGAATCAACCAGATACGATACTGTGCAGCGATCTGACAAAACATCGCCTCCAGGGCACTCGGCATCGACTGGGCGTGCTGGGTTGAGGCCCCATTGGCCACCAGTTCGCTGAACAGCACCATCTGTACCTGCGGAAAACGCGCCATCAGCACATCGATGCGATGGCGCATGGCGTCGGTGTTGTCACCATGATGCAGAGCCTGCAGCTGGACACCGGCGATCGTGAAATATGACATTTATAACCTCTAATATGCGATAGCCTACTCTTTCATTGGCTGCATCGATTGCTGCCAAAACATCAAACATAGGCGATATCGCCATCCGCAAGCGCGCCATGGCATCAGCTTATGTCAAATTGGCATCCGTTGAAATCCGTGGCACCAGTTTGGCGAAGAAAGCGAGGCCATGAACCACCGGCAGAGCCGGTCAGTAGCCATCCAGCCGGATCGGCGGCACCCTGTCCTTGACCGTCTTGGTGACGATGTAGGTGAAGTAGCGCTCGATGCCCAGGTCGGACATCAACCAATCGTCGATCAGGCGCTGGTAGGCGTCGATGGATTCCGTCTCGACCTTGACCAGATAGTCCACGCCGCCTCCGACCGCCACGCATTCGGTGACTTCGGGGGTATCGAGAACCGCGCTCTCGAAGCGCATGAAACTTTCCGCACTGTGCTGTTTCAGTTCGATCTGCATCCAGACCGGCGTACGCTTGAGCAACACCCGCGCATTGATCCGCGCACTGTAGCCTTCGATGATGCCGGCCTTCTCCAGACGCTTGACCCGTTCCCAGCAGGGGCTGACCGAGAGATTGATCGCCTCGGCCAGACGCGACTTGGTGATCCGGCCATCCTTGGCCAGAATCTCCAGAATCTTGATGTCGTAACGGTCGAGCTTCATTCAGCCGTCCAATGAATCGACCACCTCGGCGATCACCGCGATGGTATCGCCCATGTTGACCTGGGCCGGAAAGCGACGCGCCACCAACAGCCCACTACGACTGGCACGATACTCTACCGGTGCGGCACCGGTGCGGGTCATGTCATAGACCCGAGCGATCACATCACCCTCGTTCACTTCGTCGCCGATGGCCAGCGTCAGTTCCAGCAGCCCGGTGTGTTCACTCTGCACGTAGCAGGAGGCATCGGGCATATCGACATAGATCTGGGGCGATTCTGGCCCCTCCAATTCGCCATCGATCAAACCGTAATGTATCAGGAAGTTGCGCACTCCCCGTTCGGCGATCGCCAAGCGTTCTGGCGTGGTGGTGCCCCCGCCGCCCAGTTCGGTGGCGACGAAAATCTTGCCCTGGCTCTCCACCGCCGTATCGAACAGCTTGGCGGCATCGAGTTCGAACATCAGCATCGCTGTCGGTGCGCCGAAGGCCTTGGCACCCTCCACGGCACGACGCTGCTGTTCCTTGTCATCCAGCAGGTGCGAGGCGGCAAACGGTATGATATCCAGGGTACGGCCACCGGAGTGCAGGTCCAGCACCACGTCGACCAGCGGCACCAGTGTGCGGGTGAAGTAATCGGCGATCTGTTCGGTGACGCTGCCATTCGGGTCACCGGGAAAACTGCGATTGAGATTGCCACCGTCCATCGGCGAGGTGCGCCGCCCAACCTGAGCCGCCGGCATATTCATCATCGGCACGATGATCACCCGACCCTGTACGTCCTCGGCCTTGAGTGTGTTGGCCAGCTTCATCAGCGCGGTGATGCCCTCGTACTCATCGCCATGATTACCGCCGGTGAGTAAGGCGCTGGGACCATTACCGTTCTTGACCACGGTGACGGGAATCATCACCGCGCCCCAGGCGGAATCGTCGTTGGAGATCGGTAGCTTGAGGAAGCCGTGCTGCACGCCATCGGCATCAAAATCGACGGTGGCGGAAATTGGGCTGGGCCGCTTGCTCATGACAACTCCTTGTTATGTGACGAACACGTGTTACTTGACGAACAGCTGGCGCGGGAAGTTTGCCAGCGGCTCGGCGCCTCGCTCAGTGATCAGAATGCTCTCGGTGATTTCGAGCCCCCAATCGTCCATCCACATTCCGGGCATGAAATGGAAGGTCATGCCAGGCTCGAGTATCGTCTCGTCCGAGGGGCGCAAACTCATGGTGCGCTCGCCCCAGTCCGGTGGATAGCTGATGCCGATGGGGTAACCACAGCGCGCCCCACCCCGGTCGAAGCCGTATTTATCCATGGCCATACCCAGCGCCATGGCAATGTCCGCGCACCGGTTACCCGGCTTGGCCACCGCCAGACCGTTCTCGATCCCTTCAAGCAGTGCCGATTCACCGCGCACGAATTCCTGAGGCGGCTTGCCGAGAAAGATAGTGCGCGACAGGGGCGCATGATAGCGCTTGAAACAGCCGGCGATCTCAAAGAAGGTACCCTCGCCTTCGCGGAACGGCGTATCGTCCCAGGTCAGGTGCGGTGCGGCGGCATCTGATCCCGTCGGCAACAAGGGCACGATGGCCGGGTAATCACCGCCATGCACTACCCCATCCGGCGCCGTCCAGCCCTCAATACCCACCCGATAGATTTCCGACACCAGCTTGCTCTTGGCAAGCCCGGGTTCGATCATTTCCAGGATACGCGAATGCATGCCTTCCACGATCTTGGCCGCTACCCGCATGTACTCGATTTCCTGGGGCGACTTGATCGCACGGCACCAGTTGACCAGGGCATTGGCATCCTGAAACCGCGCATGGGGTAATTCACGCAACAGGCTCTGATAGGCCTTGGCGGAGAAGTAATAGTTGTCCATCTCCATACCGATCACCCCGAGATGCCAGCCGCGATCCGGCATGATCGACTGGGCCAGGTAATCCATGGGATGCATGTCCGGATTCTGTACATAGTAATCCGGGTAGTAGGTGATGTTTTCAGGGTCGATCCAGCAGGTACGCAAAGCGCCGTTGCTGTCCTGACGCCGCCCGTACCAGACCGGCTCCCCTTCCAGGCCCAACAGCACACACTGATGCACATAGAACGACCAGCCGTCGTAGCCGGTCAGCCATGCCATATTGGAGGGGTCGCTGATAATCAACACGTCGATGCCACGAGTGGCCATCGCCGTACGCACCTTCAACAGGCGCTGAGCATATTCTTCACGCGTGAATGGCAGGGCAACCTGAATCATCGGTCTCGTTCCACCAGAAAATCACAAAACCGGCCATCCGCTTGCCTACGGATAAAGTCCGGACGTCATCATGAGCATTTATTGCATCAACTAGCGTTACTGTCGTTACTCGCGCTCATCATCTGAACTCGTTCCACTATTTATCAGTGTTCGTGGATCGATACTAGCACTCGTCAAGCATACAGCGTCAAAAGCGACTCCTGTCGCCAGGAATTGATGCTCAAGTGTTCAGCGGCATCGCCGATGTAGAAATTGGTAAACAACAACCCCAAATCAGCCACGAAGATAAGACAATGCTAAATAGTTTCCGAATCGGTACTCGCCTGGGCGTCGCCTTCGGCATTGTGTCGCTCCTGCTACTGGCCGCCATAGGAGTCGGATTGTATGGCCTTCAGGCCGTAAAGAATACTGCAGACAAGGCGCTGGACATGGATGCCGCTATTGCCCTGAACGCCTCATTGGTACAGCGTCTTGCTCTACAGGAGAGACGCTACGAAAAAGACACCTTCATCAACATCGATAATGTCGACAAGGTGCTCTCCTACCGGGAGAAATGGGACAAGGTACGTCTCGAATTGGCTGAAGCGTTCAGCGTCGGTGAAGCATTGACATCGAGCGCCGAATTGCGTGATTTATACTCTCAAGCAAGTGGCGCGCTGGAAGACTATGCAGCGGGCTTCACCGCGGTCTACGAGCGGATACGCAGCGGCGAAATTACTCAAACGGCTCAGGCCAACAAGGCCCTCGGTCAATACAAGGCGGAGGTTTATCGCTTGGCGGAACTGGCCGACGCCATCAGCGAGATCGCCGAAGCACGTATGACGGGCGCAGGCCAGACTATTGTCGATCAACATCGCACCGCCCTGGCCGGACTGCTCGGCTTTGCCGCCATCGCGCTGGCTCTGGCCATCATCCTGGCCTTCACCATCACCCGTAGCATCGTCGTGCCGCTGCGTCGTGCGCTGGATGTTGCGCAACAGGTTGCCCAAGGTGACTTGCGACAGGAGATTACCGTCACCAGCAAGGATGAAACCGGGCAGCTATTGATCGCCATGAACGAGATGAGCCGTTCGCTTTCCACCTTGGTGGCATCACTGCGAGGTTCCAGCGAAAGCGTCTATCTAGGCGCCAACGAGATCTCGCTGGGAAGCCAGGAGCTCTCTGCTCGTACCGAGCAACAGGCGGCTGCCCTGCAGCAGACCGCTTCCAGCATGGAAGAAATGACCGCGACGGTCAGACAAAACACCCAAGCGACCAAAGAAGCCGACAAGCTTGCTTCCGCCGCCTCCCAGAGTGCCCAAAGCGGTAACGCCGACGTTCAGCGCAGCATCGCGTTGATGCAGGAAGTCGCTGCTGGTTCCAGCAAGATGAACACGATCATCGAAACGATCGACTCCATCGCCTTTCAGACCAATATTCTGGCACTCAACGCTTCGGTGGAAGCGGCTCGGGCTGGGGAACAAGGACGCGGCTTTGCCGTGGTCGCTTCTGAGGTACGCAACCTGGCCGGGCGCAGTGCCTCTTCCGCCAGCGAGATTCGCGCCCTGCTCGATGAGATGCGCGACAAGATCACCGCCTCCGCCGAGCAGGCTGAACGCAGTGGCCGTACCATCGGCGATACCGAGACCTCCATTCAGCAGCTGGCCAGGCTGATGAACGACGTTGCCGTCGCCACCAATGAACAGATCGGCGGTATCGAGCAGATCAATACGGCGGTGTCTCAAATGGACGCCGTCACTCAGCAGAATGCCACTCTCGTTCAGGAATCCAGCGCCGCCGCTGCGTCCTTGGAAGACCAGGCTGGGTATCTCAAGAAACTGGTCGCTACCTTCCAGATCGATGAAACAAGCAGTGACTCTGAGCCGACGCAAGGAGAATCAACGACAACCGAGGAAATGAGCGAGATGGACGCTCAAATGACAGCATGATTGCCGCTTCTTGAAGGTCCAAGATGGCTGCCCAGTCGGGCAGCCATTTTACACTCAACACCTGTCATCCTTGCATCGAGTGACGCTTCCCGCCTAGCGTATCCTCAAGCCAATTTCATGGAACGAGGAAATCACATGCGCGTATTGGTGCATATTGATGACGCCGACACCTGGCGCGAGGCGTTGACCAAGCGCCTGCCGAATGCCGAAATCGTCACCAGCCAAGCTGACAGCACTACGCCGGCGGACTATCTGGCCGCCTGGAAGCCCCCCGCCGAGCTGCTCGAAAAACAGACACATTTGAAAGGCATCGTCAATCTGGGTGCCGGTGTCGATGCCCTGCTCAATAACCCCGCCCTGCCGAAAGATGTACCCATCGTCAAACTACGCGATGCAGGCATGGGGCCGTTGATTGCGGATTACGTGCGCTTTGGCGTGCTCTATTTTCAGCGGGATTTCGATCGCTATTTCGCACAGCAAGCCAATGCGCAGTGGCACGAATACCCATTGATCGACAAGGCGGACTGGCCGGTGGGCGTACTAGGGCTCGGCGCGATTGGTTCCCATGTGGCCCAGGCGTTGGCCGCGGACGGCTTTCCAGTTCACGGCTGGAGTCGTTCGCCCAAATCCTTGGAGGGCGTGACCTGCCACCATGGGGATGACGGCCTTGCGCAACTGCTGGGCAAGGTACAAACCCTGGTCACCCTGCTACCGAATACCGCCAGCACTCGCGGCATCATCAATGCGGACACGCTCTCCCAGTTGCCCGAAGGCGCCAGCCTGATCAATCCCGGTCGCGGTGCGCTGATCGACGAACAGGCGTTGCTCGATGCGCTGGGTCAGGTTCAATCATCAGGCCGATTGCGTGGTGCTTTGCTTGATGCCTTCGATGAAGAACCGCTACCTGCCGACAATCCGCTCTGGTTACATCCACGAGTGCGCATCACCCCGCACATGGCCGGGCCAACACCAGTGCGTGATGCCGCCGATCAGGTAGCCGAATTGATCAAGGCCATGGAGAATGGCGATCCTATCGATACCGTCGATCCTAAAGCCGGCTACTGACTCATCATTTCTAGCGACTACCTATGCCTATAAAGCGCAGCATCGTTCATCTCATCGACAAACAGCCCGACGGCCAACCCGCCACTCTGCACGCTCGGGACAGCGCCTTGCCCAACTCCTCTACTATGGAAACACTGCTGGACGAATTGAACGACAGCTACAACGCCAAACAGAAGGCCTGGGGCTTCTTCAATGCCGACCAAGAGACCTACCCGTTCAGCAACTGGCTGGGCCAGTACCTGGAAAGCAAAAAGGATTTCGTCGCCTTCACTCGCCAGGCCGCGGAGCACTTGAAGACGTTGATGGAAGGCAACAATCTTTCCGTGGGCGGGCATGTGCTTTTCGCGCACTACTCTCATGGTGACAGCGACTATCTGGCCATCGCTTTGCTGCATCACAGCGAGGGCGTAAGCGTCACCGACTCGCTGGAACTGACCCCGGCCCGCCAGCTCGATCTCGGCTCGTTGCATCTGGCGGCGCGCATCGATCTTTCCGATTGGCGCGGCGGCGAACCGTCGCGTCAGTACATCTCCTTCATCAAGGGCAAGGGTGGCAAGCGTATCGCCGACTATTTCCGCGACTTCATCGGCTGCGAGGAAGGCGTCGATGCGCCCAGCGAGACCCGCACCCTGCTCAAGGCCTTCAGCGACTATGTCGAAAGCGAGGACTTTGCCGAGGAGCAGGCCCGGGAGAAGACCGACACCTTGATCGACTACGCCAACAACCAGGCGCGATCAGGCCAGCCGATCACCCTGGATGAGCTTTCCGGGCTGGTCGACGACCAGAAATCCAAGGCCTTCTACGACTACATTCGCAACCAGGATTACGGCCTCGGCGCCGAGATCCCCCCGGACAAGCGCACCCTGCACCAGTTTCGCCGCCTGACCGGCCGCGCCAACGGCCTCTCGGTCAGCTTCGAGAGCCACCTGCTGGGCTCTCAGGTCGAATACGACGAGACCCAGGATCAACTGATCATTCACCAGATCCCGACCTCGCTGCGGGATCAGATCAAGCGGCGCAGGGAGTGATCAGTGACGTCAGGGATGCGCGCGAATGAAATAGTCATATCCCTCTACACCAGGCCTGAGGACACCGCGCTCATCCCAGTCATCCCAGCCAGTGAACGGAATTGGAGTGCTCTCTTCGAGCGTTTCCAATCGCCGGGCCCAGCCCGCTTTATAAGTCTCGAGCTGTGCCTTGAAGGCGTCCTGAGCCTGGTAGACTGGGCCACCGCCCTGAATGCCATGCGCAAGGAACGGCGGCAAGACGTCATAACCCATGTAATAGAGCGAATAGTGCATGGGCCAGAGGAGCAGGTTGATATCGCCACCGCGACCGTTATGGGCGAAGGTCGCCGCTGGCCCACCGGTGGTCACGCAGCAGATCGCCCGCCTGCCACGGAAATGCCCCCGGTCGTAGCGGCGTTTCCCGGTATACAGCCCGCCGTAAACGAACACACGATCCATCCATCCCTTGAGCATGGCCGGCTGGGCATGCCACCACAGGGGGAACTGGAACACCACCAGATCCGCGCGCTCCAACCGCGCGATCTCGCGACGTACATCCGGTGGCAAGCTCCCTGCCTCGCTGGCATGGCGCTGTTCGGTCAGGGCCGTGAATACCTCCGGATTCGCAGGCGCCCGATAATGACCCGGACCTTCCGCGGGATCAAAGCCCTCGGCGTAAAGGTCGGACACTTCTACGGTATATCCAAGCCGCTGCAGGGTTTCTACGGCCATATCCTTGAGAGCGGCATTAAAGGAGCGTGGCTCGGGATGACAGTGAACGATCAGTACGTGCATGGCCGGTTCCTCTTGTGAGTTAAATAGAGAGCACCGAGACTATGACCCTTGCAAAAAAGAACGAACATTCCCTATTCATGAAAGCCGACTTTGCATGAATGAAAAGAACATTCAATGGGACGACCTAAGAATCGTCCTGGCAGTCGCCCAGGAAGGCACTCTATCAGGAGCGGCACGCCAGCTGGGCGTCAGTCATGCCACGGTCTTCCGCCGCCTTGCCGATATCGAGCGGCGCCTGGGCACCCAGCTATTCGAACGGGCGCGCAGCGGGTACTCGCCGACGCCGGCTGGCGAGGATATCGCGGCGGCGGCACGACGCGTCGAAACCGAGGTACTCGCCGTCGAGCGTCGTATCGCAGGGCAAGATCTTCGACCCTCGGGGACGGTACGCGTCACCACAACGGATACCCTCCTGCTAGGGCTGCTATCGCCGATCTTCGCGGCGTTTCGAAGGTCTTATCCCGAGATAGAGTTGGAAGTCGCGGTTTCCAATCAGCTTTTCAGCTTGACAAAGCGTGAGGCAGATATCGCTATCCGCCCCTCGCTTGCTCCCCCTGAGAGCCTGGTTGGACGTAGGATCGGGACCATTGCCCAGGCAATCTACAGGGCAAGCATTCAAGACTCAGACACTGCGGATTGGGTCGGACCGGATGAACGCATGGCGTATCGAGCACTAGAAATCTGGATGGCACAATCCGGCCACGACTCGCGCTGTCACTATCGGATCGATACGCTGCTGGGGATGCTGGCGGCAGTGCGTGACGGCATCGGTCGAGCGGTGCTGCCCTGCTATCTCTGCGATGACGATGAACGACTGGTCCGAGTCGGCGAGCCGATTCCCGAGCTGGCCACCGACCTGTGGTTGCTGACTCACCCGGACCTGCGCCGGGTCGCCCGAATTCGCGCACTGATGGAGTTTGTCGCGCAGGCAGTCAGCAATCGGAGTAAACAACTTCTGGGAAATAATTCTCCGCCATAGCGACTCAAAAAACTGAATAGTGAAATGCCGCGAACAGCGTTATAGTGACGACATTAACGGTCACTATTTTTTCAAGCCAAAGCAAGTCGCGAGGTGAATGCGATGATTTCTCGGGACGATATGCACGTGCTGGAAAAGGCAGGTATTCCCGATATCGAGAGCCTTGCGGCGAGTGCAGCTGAATTCATTCGTGAGCACCCGGTATATGAACAGGCCAACCCGACCAATGCCTTGTCTGTAGATGAGGAGCGCCTTCTCATGGCAGGAGGCGCCGAGGGAGTTGGTGAGCCGAACCGCATGGCATCGCAGTACAATCTGCGCTCGGCGGTCGCGCAGTATGCCCAACTGGTCAAGCGTGCTTATCGCCAGAGCGAGGTCGCCACATTGCTGGGGGTCACGACCAGTCGCGTTCGGCAACGCACCGACGAAGGCTCGCTCTATGCGCTGACCTCCGCCAATAGGCGCGTTTATCCTCGCTGGCAGTTTGACGAATCGGCCACCCTGCCCAATCTCGAGCCGGTATTGAACGCCCTCAGTGTCAGCGCTCATCCTCTCGCCGTGGAGCGCTTCTTTCTCACCCCACACCCGGACCTCGAATCGGACCTGCTGGACGCCATACTCAGCCCCCGCGACTGGTTGCTGGCAGGGCATTCCCCGGAACCGGTGATACGGATGGCCCGCGAGTTGTAGATGATCAAGACCGACGAACCGTTGCCGTTGGAAGCATTGCGCGCCCTACTTCCGGTAAAGGCCACTCTGGAAAAAGGCGAGCAGGTCTATCGACTCTTCTTCGCGGGCGGTGAACATCCTACTACCTGGGACGCTTTTCGTCATTTCGGCCCCACCGCCTCGCGCTTCGATCATCACTTACCCGATCGGGACGGTGAGGCGCAGGAGCAGTCTCGGGGCATCATGTACCTGGCGACCGGGGCAGAGGCCATTCCTACCTGTCTCGCGGAAGTATTTCAGACAGCGCGGGTCATCGATACACGATCCCGCGCACCGGTGCTGTGCTGTTTCGCCCTGCAAGCCGATGTGACCCTCCTGGACCTGACCGGCGCTTTCGCCACCAAGCTTCGTGCCTCCACCATCGGAGGTTGCTATCGCGCTTTGGCCCGACGCTGGGCGCAACGGCTCTACGACGCCTACCCTGACACGGACGGAATTCTCTATACCTCCTCGATGTATCCTGGTCGACCCGCCATCGCCCTGTTCGAACGGGGAACATCAGCCATCGCCACACGTCCCCTCTTCCATCGTCAACTGCAGGACGTAGCACTCACCAGCGTCATCGAGCGAACCGCGCAGAAGATCGGTTATCTGGTAGTGTAAAATCAGTCACGCGGGGCCCCAAAAAAGATCACCCAGGTTCTGAAATCGTCGGAAGACTCGATGAAGCGATGCTCTACCCCCGCCGGCACGAAGAAGAAGTCGCCTTGCTCGAAATCGAAAAACTCATCTTCGAGGCAGAAAGTGCCACGACCCGAGGAAATGATATAGATCTCGTCCTGGGCATGGGGTGTTTGCGTATCAACGCCTCGCGGAGAAAACAGCTCGACGGAAACGTCGCCCCGCTCGAATAGAACCGCAAAGGGCTCGGGCAGGCTGGGAAGCAATGCAGCCGCCTCGCTTTCATCGATAAAGTTGACGTTCTTTGTTTGTGCCATAGCCTGCACGCCTCGTTATTGTTGACGGTCGAGAGTAGAGTTCTTTAGTGGACTTTATTCGCCATGACGAAACAAACAAGCGCATGAAGGTATTGCCATGATCGATTTAGGCTACTGGTCCGTATTCCTCGGCGCGGCGATCGTGCTCAATATCTCGCCGGGGCCAGATCTGATCTACATCCTGTCGCGCACCATCGCCAATGGCCGCCGGATCGGCATTGCCTCATCATTAGGCGTATGCTCCGGCGCCTTCGTGCATGTAGTGGCCGCCGCCGCGGGTATATCGGCAATCCTGATGACCTCTGCCGTAGCCTTTATGGTCGTGAAGTACATCGGTGGCGCCTACTTGATCTATCTCGGCATCCAGGCATTGCGCTCCAGCGGGGCGAGCTTCGATGCTGCCCGCGTAAGTAAAAAACCAGTCACCGCCTGGAGAGCCTACAAGCAAGGGGTCATGATCGATGTACTCAACCCCAAAGTCGCCATCTTTTTCATGGCCTTTCTGCCGCAGTTCGTGCGTGCCGATGCAGGGCCGGTGGCGCTACAGCTCATCCTGCTGGGGCTCGCGGTCAATATCATTGCCGTGATCATCGAGTGTTCGATCGTATTGCTGGCGGCACGCACTACCACCTTTTTCCGCAACAGCTCGAGACTGAGCAAGTGGCTCGATCGGGTGCTGGGGACCGTGCTGGTGGCATTGGGCGTGCGTCTTGCACTATCGGAGCGTGTTGCGACCTGAATGCTCATTCATCGGCGAGCGTCCTGGCATAACATAGCTCCCAGAGTGACTGTCCGTTCAGAAAGAACTTTTGCGGCGTTTCCGATTGGCAGACAAACCCCATGGCTCGATAGAAGCCAATGGCCTGCGCATTATCCGCCAGCACCCAGAGTCGCACTGTCTTGAATCCTTGCGCTATCAGATATTCTCGAGCCTGGCACCATAGCTGACGCCTCGCGCCCTTGGACCAGCAGGCTGGTTTGACATAGAGGGACCAGATTTCGCCCTCATCATCTTTCGCTCCTTCATCGCGGCATGGGCCGAAAGCAATCCAACCCACAATTTCATCTTCAATCCGGGCAACCAGTAGCTGAGGAGTTCCGCCAATGATTGCCTTACGCCATACCGAAGCCTTCTCCTCAATCGAGAGAGTGTCAAGATAGTCGGTGGAGACGATGGATCGATAAGCCGCGCGCCAAGCTTCTATATGAATATCAGCAATCGCTCGGGCATCCTCGATGGTCGCAGGTTCAATCTGCATGGAGTTTGCTTCGCCAAGTCAAAGAGATAGTTAAAAGTAATCTCGACGCAGACAAGCGCGCCGTCCAGCGTTAGGCTACTAGGATCATTCACGCCAGTATCTTAAAGGACGTCATCATGAACGAGGAAACCTTCAACCTCAGCATCCGCAAGTTTCTAAAGAAAGTCGGTATAGGCTCTCAGCGCGAGATCGAGCAGGCGGTGGGCAAGGCCATCGAGGAAGGACGCTTGAAGGGTAACGAGAGCTTGCCCGCCCGCATGACGCTGGAAGTCGGCGATCTCAACCTCAAGATCGATTTCGAAGGGAGCGTCGAACTCGAGTAATCGAAACGCGGTAAGCTAACGTCGTCTCCATGTCCACGCCATGGCAAGCTCCTGTCATGGCGCTCTTTTCGTTTCATCACGCCGCTACAGGTTGCCATGTTTCGTTTCTTCGAAAGGCTGGTCGATCCTTACCCCCAAGCGCAGCCCCGGACACCGCCCAAGGGCCTGCTGGCGTTTCTCTACCACTACTCCCGGCCGGTTCTGCCGCTATTGATCCTGATGTCGTTGCTGACGGCGGCGGTTTCGAGCGTCGAGGTGGTCTTTTTCGCCTATATGGGCAATCTGGTCGATTGGCTCAACGATACGCCCCGAGAGTCGTTCTTCGCCGAGTACGGCTGGGAACTCGCGGGCATGGCTGCGCTGGTGCTGGTGGTGTTCCCGCTGTTGGTACTGGCAAGCTCCTTGGTCACCCATCAAGGCGTCTTCGGCAACTATCCGATGATCGTGCGCTGGCTCGCTCATCGCTATGTGCTGGATCAAAGCCTGCCCTTCTTTCAGGACGAGTTTGCCGGACGCGTCTCCCAGAAGATCATGCAGACGGCGCTGGCCATTCGCGAGACGGTGATGAAGCTGATGGACGTCTTCGTCTACATCATCGTCTATTTCGTCGGCGCCCTGATCCTGATGGGCGGCACCGAACCCTGGCTGATGCTGCCGCTGGTGCTGTGGCTGACGGGCTATATCGCCATCCTGGTCTACTTCGTGCCGCGCCTACGCAGGATTTCCATGGCCCAGGCCGACGCTCGCGCCGAGATGACCGGCCGGGTCGTCGACAGCTATACCAATATCCAGACCATCAAGCTGTTCGTCCATACGCGCCGTGAACAGGCCTACGCGCGGGGCGCCATGGACGGTTTCATGGGCACGGTCTATAAACAGATGCGACTGGTGACCCAGCTCACCGTGTGCCTGCAGACCCTCAACTCCCTGCTGCTGGTCGCGATTGGCGCAATCGCCATACTCGCCTGGCATCAGACACTGATCTCCCTGGGGGCGATCGCCGTGGCCATCGGCCTGGTGATGCGCCTGCGCGGCATGTCGGACTGGATTCTGTGGGAGGTCGCCAGTTTGTTCGAGAACATCGGCACCGTGCAGGACGGCATCAACACCATCGCCCAGCCGGTCACGGTCGCGGATGCACCAGACGCAAAGCCGCTGATCATCACTCACAGCGAGATACGTTTCGAGCGGGCTGGCTTCCACTATGGTGAGTCCCTGTCGAGCCAGCAGCCACAGCGCGTCATCGAGGATTTGTCGTTGACCATCCGCCCGGGAGAAAAGATCGGCCTCATCGGCCACTCCGGCGCGGGCAAATCGACGCTGGTCAATCTGCTGCTGCGCTTCTACGATCTCGAAAGCGGGCGCATCCTGATCGACGGTCAGGACATCCGCCAGGTGACTCAGGAATCACTGCGCCGTCAGATCGGCATGGTAACTCAGGATACGTCGCTGCTGCACCGCTCGGTGCGCGATAACATCCGTTATGGTCGCCCCGATGCTTCGGACGAAGACGTCGTCGCTGCGGCCCGGCGCGCCCATGCGGATGAATTCATCGGCGCACTGTCTGACGCACACGGGCGCACCGGTTACGATGCCCATGTCGGCGAACGGGGCGTCAAGCTCTCCGGCGGCCAGCGCCAGCGCATCGCCATCGCGCGAACGCTGCTCAAGGATGCGCCGATCCTGATTCTCGACGAGGCTACCTCGGCGCTGGATTCAGAGGTCGAGGCCGCGATTCAGGAACAGCTCTATACCCTTATGAAGGGCAAGACCGTCATCGCCATCGCCCACCGCCTGTCGACCATCGCCATGCTCGATCGCCTAGTGGTGATGGAAAACGGCCGTATCGTCGAAGCGGGCACGCATGATGAACTGCTGCGTCAGAACGGTCTGTATGCCCGCCTCTGGCGCCGGCAATCCGGCGGTTTCCTGGATGATGTCCCCGATGCTGTCAAAGCGAAGGATTCAACGTCTCATTCATCCGCCTGACTATCCGTGATAAGGCGCCACGGGTTGGTCGCCCTCTGCACAGGACAAGGACACTGCATGTCATCGGTCATTTCCGTCTCGCATCTTTCCAAGACCTACGCTTCGGGTTTCAAGGCCCTCAAGCAGATCGATCTGGAGATTCATCGTGGCGAGATATTCGCCCTGCTCGGCCCCAACGGCGCCGGCAAGACGACCCTGATCAGCATCATCTGCGGGCTGGTCAATCCAAGCGAAGGCACGGTACTGGCCAATGGCCACGATATCGTCAAGGAGTATCGCATGGCCCGCTCCCAGATCGGTCTGGTACCCCAGGAGCTGACCACGGACGCCTTCGAGACGGTATGGAACACGGTGAGTTTCAGCCGCGGTCTGTTCGGCAAGGCGGAGAGCCCCGAGCATATCGAAAAGGTGCTCAAGGATCTGGCGCTGTGGGAAAAACGCGACGACAAGCTGATTACCCTCTCCGGCGGCATGAAACGCCGGGTACTGATCGCCAAGGCGCTCTCTCATGAGCCGCAGATCCTGTTTCTCGATGAACCTACCGCCGGTGTGGATGTGGAACTGCGCCGGGACATGTGGGAGGTGGTGCGTGGGCTTCGCGCCAATGGCGTGACCATCATTCTGACCACCCATTACATCGAGGAAGCCGAAGAGATGGCGGATCGCATCGGCGTGATCAGCAATGGCGAGATCATTCTGGTGGAAGAGAAGACTGCTCTCATGCAGAAGCTCGGCCGCAAGCAACTGACGCTGCAATTACAGGAACCGCTCGAGACCATTCCGGGCAACCTGAACGGCCACGATCTGGAACTTGCTGCGGACGGTCATGAACTGGTCTACACCTACGACTCTCAGCAAGATCGTACCGGCATTCCCGGCCTGCTCGGTGAACTCAATGCGGCGGGCATCCACTTCAAGGACCTGCATACCAATCAAAGCACGCTGGAAGAAATCTTCGTCAGTCTGGTGAGGGAGCGTCAATGAACATTCAAGCCGTGCGATCCATCTATCGTTTCGAGATGGCCCGGGCCCGACGCACCCTGCTGCAAAGCGTGGTGTCGCCGGTGATTTCCACCTCGCTCTATTTCGTGGTCTTCGGTGCCGCCATCGGCTCGCGCATCACCGAGGTCGAGGGGGTCAGCTATGGCGCCTTCATCGTGCCCGGGCTGATCATGCTGATGCTGCTGACCCAGAGTGTGTCCAACGCCTCGTTTTCGATCTTTTTTCCCAAGTTCTCGGGAACGATCTATGAGCTGCTGTCGGCACCGGTCTCCTACTTCGAAATCGTGCTTGGCTATGTCGGAGCCGCTGCCACCAAGACCATCGTGCTGGGTTTGATCATTCTGGCCACGGCCAGCCTGTTTGTGCCGCTGCGCATCGAGCATCCCTTCTGGATGCTGCTGTTCCTGGTGCTCACGGCGCTAACCTTCAGCCTGCTCGGATTCATCATCGGTATCTGGGCGGATACCTTCGAGAAACTGCAACTCGTGCCGCTATTGATCATCACCCCGCTGACCTTTTTGGGTGGCAGTTTCTATTCAGTCAACATGCTGCCGCCGATCTGGCAGACCATCACCCTGTTCAACCCGGTAGTCTATCTGGTCAGCGGCTTTCGCTGGAGCTTCTACGGCATCAGCGACGTCAGTCTGGGCGCGAGCGTGGCCATGATCGTGCTGTTCCTGGGCCTGTGCCTCGGCGTGGTGGCCTGGATATTCAAGACCGGGTATCGGATCAAGCCTTAGAAACTGGAATAGATAATGGCATGATCAGCCTGATCACCAGCCCACCCGAGGTGCTATTGGCTGCCTCGGCGCTCCCTCCATGAGCCGCGAGAATATCCTTGGCGATGGCGAGCCCTAGCCCCCAGCCTTTGCCGCCCCGGGCCTGATCCGAGCGGAAGAAGGGCTCGAACAGCTTGTTCAGGTCCTCATCCGGCACACCGGGGCCTTCGTCGCGAATCTCACAAAGCAGCCGTTGTTCTTCCAGGGTCACCTTGATATGGATCTCTGACCCTGAGGGTGAGTGATCCATGGCGTTTTGCAACACGTTATCCAGGGCGCGATGGATCAGATCGGCGTCACCGAGAATCGTCGCCTCGTCTGCATGCTCCTTTACGCTCAACTGGCAATCTACGCCACGCTGGGCGGCGTAATCCTTCGCGCCATCCAATACCTTCTCCAGCACGCCGACAAAACGCAGCGATTGCCGCTCGATTGTTCCGCCCTTCTCGCTCACCCTATACAGCGTGAGAAGCTGGGCGGTCATTGCCTCCAATCGTTCGTTCTGGCGCAGGATGGTCGCCATCAACTCCGGTTCCTGTCCGCCGTCCACGGCCAGCTCGATGGCCACGCGTTGGCGCGCCAGGGGTGTGCGCAAATCGTGGGAAACATCACGCAGGAGCTGATGCTGGCGGGTCAGCAGCGTGTCCAGGCGCGCCGTCATGGCGTTGAAAGCGCTTGCCAGAGCACCGATCTCGTCACGCCGATCGACGACGGAGGCGCTCACCCGCAGCGAGGTATCGCCCTCGGCAATGGCGCGAGCGGTGGTTTCCACCTGGCGCAGCGGCCGGCTGATGTGACGAGCAATCCACCAGCAGGCGAAGGTAATCAAGCCAAACGTCAGGCCCAATTCAAGCGAACGAAACCAGCGAGGATCGAGCCAGCCCTGGCCACGCCCACCGCGCGGCCAGGCCAATAACTGATATCCTTGGGGCGCGGCGATCACCGCCGGGCGCTGAGGATAGCCCTCTCGACGACTGCGTGGGCGACTCCTCGGACCGATGCCTTCAGTTTCGTCTCCTTCCAGCAGAATCAGCTGCAGTTGCAAACGCTGACCTTCCCGGTGGAGAAACCGCCGAGCCGCACGACGCTGGTTCGAGGTTTCCAATTCGACTGCTTGCTGGGCAAGACGCACGAGGTCTTCGCGCTGTTCGAGCTGGACACGCTCCCTTCGAGCCAACTCGTGCAGCGCCATGTTGCTGGCAAACACGGCGACGATCATGGCGATCCAGATCAGCAGGAAGATACGCCAGAACAGCGGCCAACTCAGACGACGCTTCATGCCGGGCTCCGGTAGCTGTAGCCCAGGCCACGCACCGTCTCGATACGGGATTCTTCCCCACCGTCCAGCTTGCGCCGCAGGTTGCTGACGTGCATGTCCAGGGTGCGATCATGCGGCGTCAATCGCCGGCCCAGGGCCCACTGCATCAGATCGGTCTTGCGCACCACCGACCCGATCCGGCTCAGCAGCACCTGGAGAATCTCATATTCAGTGGCGGTCAGGTCCAGCGGCTGCCCGTTCTGGAATACCCGACGCTGATCCGGTTCAACACGCAGATCGCCAATGGTCTGGGCGCCATCGATATCGGTTTCCCGATCCCAGGCAACGCGTCGCAAGATGGCCTGAATGCGCGCAACCAGCTCCCGCGGATTGCAGGGCTTGGGAATATAGTCGTCGGCGCCGACCTCGAAACCGACAATGCGATCGGTTTCCTCGCCACGCGCAGTGAGCAGGATCACCGGCAGGCGCGTTCTGACGCGCAGGCGGCGCAGTACTTCCAGACCGTTGATATCCGGCAGCATGATATCCAGCACCACCAGATCGACGAAGTCATCCTGGGCAATTGCCAGTCCCTCGAGACCATTGGCTGCCTCTCGCACGTCCAGTCCTTGCCCGCTCAGATAGCGCGCCAGCAGACTACGTAGTTCGTCGTCGTCCTCGATGAGTAAGATGCGGCTCTGCACTCGTTGTTCTCCGCTTGAGGCTCGTCTCGATTGTTCTGCCTAGATTGTATCCTGCTGCATCAGTGCCATTCTCCGCCTTTACTCAATCTTTACATCGTCCTGACGGCACCTGACATCCCGAGCGGTACGCTGTAACCAATCCAGAGCGATCGCCCTGGCCCACAGTGAACCACGAGGAGAGCATCATGAAATTTCCAACTTCAAGCAAGTTGATCCTGCCCCTGGCCATTGCCGCCACACTAAGCGCTAGCCCGCTGGCGTTGGCCTGGTCCGGCGGCGGCTACAACGGTGGTGGCGACGGTTACGGCAAGCAATCCCAGCGCAACTGCCAGCACGGCAAGCAGTCCGGCATGATGCGCGGCTCCCAAGGCAAGATGAGCCAGCACCGCTTCGAGCACATGGCCATGCGCCTTGGCCTAAGCGAAGACCAGCGCGATGCGATGCGCGATATCTTTGACGAAAAGCGCGAGGAGCGCCGTGACCAGCGCCAGCAGAAACAAGACCAGGACCGTCCACAGCTGTTCAGCGGCGACCCGACCAGCAGTGACTACCAGGCGAGGGTCGAAGAGGCTGCGGACAGGGCTGCCGAAATGGCCCGCCAGCGGGTTCAGTCCCGTGCGGATACATACAGCGCCCTCTATGAGGTGCTAGATGAAGAACAGCGTGACATCTGGGCCAAGATGCAATCCGAGCGTCAGGAAATGAAAGCCGAGCGCCGGGAGATGAAGGCCGAGCGCATGGAGCAGCGCAGGGATGGGGATCGCCGTAACTGATCCTGAACCGGCCGGGGGCGAATTCGTGTCGGTCCCCGGCCACCGTCTCGACTCATCGCAACGAGACAGAGGGTCATGAAACCTATCAAGTGGGTATTCGTCTAGTACATCCGTGTGCTTGCCATGACGCTCTGCGCTTCCCGTCGCCGCTGGGCGCGCCCCAGCACAAAGCCGGTACCGGCCCAGGTCAGGGCAATCCCGGCGCCGATGAACATGGCAAGCCCCGGCAGTTCGGCAAGCAGATCCAGCGCGCGCTTGAGCCAACCGCTGATGGCGTCGCCGCCACGATAGATAACGGTGTCGATGAAGTTCTTGGCTTTGAATTTCTGCTGCGGCGACACCACCGTGTAGAGCATTTCCCGCCCCGGCCGCACCAGGGCGTACTCGCCGAACCGGCGTGCCACCATGATCACCACGAATACGGCGAAGGTAGGCGCCAGAGCCAACCATATGAAACCGCCGGCAATCACCAGCGGCACCGCCACCAGCAGCACGCCGATGCCCAGGCGTTGGGCAATACGGCCGGTAAGAAAGGCTTGCGTGAAAATCGCCAGGGCCTGTACTGCCATATCGATCAGACCGAATACCTGGGTCTGCTGGACGGGGTCAGGGAAGCGCTGCGCCACCAGTTCGGCCTGCTCGAAATAGAGAAAGGTGCTGACGCTGGCCAACAGGACCACGAACAGGGCAATACCCATCAAGAAAGGGGTGCGCGCCACTTCCACGGCGCCATCGAAGGGGTTGCCCCCCAGGCTGACATGGCGCTCCTCCTCTGCGGGCCGTTCATCCTGGGCCAGCGGGTGTCTGTCACGCCAGCGGTAGAGCCACATGGCGGCACCGACACTGCCCGCCAGCAACAGGGCCGCCAACGTCAGCAGACCGCTATGCTGTAGAGGCGCGACCAGCAAGATCCCGGCGCTGGGCCCCACCAGACCACCAAGGCTTGCGCCCCCTGCCATCATGCCAAACAGGCGCTTGGCCTGTGCCGTGGAAAAGACATCCGCGAGCACGCTCCATGCCAGGGAAATCGCCACCAGATTGAACACGGATAGCCAGATATAGAAGGCGCGCGCCAGCCAGGGATTGTCCGGCTGCCCCAGAAACAACGCCGCGAACAGCAGCAGGTTGAGGATAAAGAAGCCGTAGGCGTAGGGCAGGATACGTCGTCGGGCCACCCGGGATGCCAGCCAGCCAAAAAGCGGCAGTACCAATAGCGTGGACACGAAGGTGCCGGTGAACAGCCATTGCAGGTTATCCACGCCACCCGCCACGCCCATGGTTTCGCGTACCGGCCGGAGCATGAAATAGCCGGTGAACAATAGAAAGAACAGGGTCAGGCCGGCCAACACCGGCGGGGTTTCTCCTGGGCGTAAATTGAACAGGCGCGTCAAGAAGCCCATTCACCTAGAGTTCCATGGCGATCAACTCGCGTTGCTGCGCCTCACTCAACAAGGGGCCATAACCGGCCCGGAGATTGTCCCGCTGATGGGTAGGCTTGCTGGTAGCCGGAATCACCGCAGTCACCGCCGGATGGCTGATGGCAAATTTGAGAAACAGCTGTGCCCAGCTCTGCGCGCCGACCTCCCCGGCCCAGCCGGGTAGGGGCTTACCCTCCACCTTCGAGAAAAGATCGCCGTCATCGAAAGCGCGGTTGATCAGGACCGCCACCCCCTTGTCCCGAGCCAAAGGAAGCACTTCCTGAGCGGCCTGGGGGGAACTGATGGAATAGTTGATCTGGATGAAGTCCAGCGGTTCCTGGCGCAGAATACGCGCCATCTCATCCAACCCATACGGCGTGTAATGGGTTATGCCCACGTAGCGCGTCTTGCCCTTTTCCTTGAGTTCATGGGCGTAGGCAAGCTGCGTTTGCCAGTCCCGCAGGTTATGGACCTGCAACAGTTCAACGCGATCGGTGCGCAGGGCTTCCAGGGAGCCCCGCCATTGTCGCTCCGCCGCCTCGCGGCTGTCTGCGGCGATCTTGGTCGCCAGGAAACACTGATCGCGCCAACCGCCTTCCTCAAGCAAGGCGCCAAGTATCCGATCCGCACCGGCGTAGTTCGGTGACGTATCGAACACCGTTGCGCCACTGGCGAAGAAGATCGTCATGACTTCGCGAAGACGCTGGTATTTGTCCGAGCCGATGTCCGCCACGAAACTGCCGGAGGTGCCTGCGCCGATAACCGGGAGCTGTTCGCCGGTGCCGGGAATCGCGCGAGTACGCAGCGTTTCCGAGGGAGGCAATGCATCAGCATCGTTCTGGCCATCGGAAGCGAGCGTCGAAAAAGACGTGCCGAATGCCAGACCGGCGCCCATCCAGAGAGAGGTAGCGAGAAAATCGCGACGTGATTGCATGACGTTCTACTTTCCTGCTGTCGGCAAAGATAATACTAGTTCTAGCCCATGCACTTTGTTGTTTCTACCATCGTCTCGAACTCGCATTGACCACGACAGTAGCCAGTAATGCTGTCTTGCAGCCTTCTTTATTCTTCGTCTTTCCTAACTCAGCAGCTCATTGAACTGCTTGAGCCACTGCGGATGCGCCGGCCAGGCCGGTGCGCTCACCAATTTGCCGCAGGTAATGGCTTGATCCACGTCGATATCGGCAAAATCGCCGCCGGCCAAGGTGACGTCTGGGGCGCAGGCGGGATAGGCGGACACTCTCAGGCCTTCAAGCGAGACCGCCGCTGCCAGCAATTGGGCGCCGTGACAGATTACCGCCAGCGGCTTGTCGTACTCCATGAAGTGACGCACCAACTCGAGCACTCGTTCGTTTAGACGCAGATATTCCGGGGCACGACCACCCGGCACGACCAGGGCATCATAGTCGGCAGGATCGGTTTCCGCGAAGGTCGCGTTAAGGGTGAAGTGGTGTCCGGGCTTCTCGGTATAGGTCTGATCGCCCTCGAAGTCGTGAATGGCAGTCTTGACGCTATCCCCCTCACGTTTCTCGGGACAGATAGCATGCACCTCGTGCCCCATGGCCTGTAGCGCCTGGAACGGCACCATGATCTCGTAATCCTCGACGAATTCACCGGCGATCAACAGTATCTTGGCCATGGGCTATCTCCTTTTTCACGACAACGGACAATTGACGATGATGTGTTTATCCATCCTAGTGGGCCAAAGCCCCTTGTGCACGGGAACGTTTACCACAATCGATGCGTCCTAGCGGGATGGCAACGAATAATGTAGTTGAGGAGAAGTTAATGAAACTGGCCGTGCATAGAGCACTTGCATTCGTCATTCTACTAATGGCAATTACTCAGACAGGGCTAGTTCAGGCGGCGCAAGCCCAGGCTGCGTTATCTCCTTTCGAGGCAACCTATTCGCTCGTCATCAAGGGATGGCCCGATGCACGCATCAGCCACCGACTCTCTCGCCTGGAGGATGCTTGGCAGAGCGAGATGAGTGCTTCAATCGCCACCGCGGAGGGCGATGAACTCAGTCGCTTTCGCCTTGAAGGAGATACTATCGATGCCCAGACCTATGCCAGCGGCTACCGTTTTCTGGGCTTCGGGGAACGTTATCAGCTGAATGCCGACGAATTGAGCTCTCTACCGGATCGGCAGACAGCACTGTTCATTCTCTCGCGTCAGGCCAACAATGCGCGCTGCACTCATAGCCAAGTTGCTCCCTGTCGACTGCACTTTCTGAACTATGAAGGGGAGGAAACGATACTCAAGTATCGAGTCGTCGGTCGTGACGAAGTCAGCCTGCCCGCCGGTACTTTTCCCCGCATTACCCTTGATGCTTGGAACCCCGACAAGCCCGATCGCCATCTGATCTTTGGCTTTCATCCGCAGATTCCAGGGCTCTTGTTGAGCCTTGAATATCAGCGTGAAGGTCAGCTGAAGAGTCGTCTCACGCTTCAGCGTCTGGCGCTTGAAACAGACAGGAATCAGCGCCCCTGATGGGGTATCAGCGAAACTCACTTACGAGTCGATGCGCTAACCGCTAAAGTAGACCGCCATATTCGCTATTGGAACATCTCGATGCTGGCTGGTCTGTTGCTAATTTTACTTCCCCTGATTCTGGGTTACCTGGTGCCGGTACGCGACAAGCGCGTTCTGGCGCTCATCAATCACGGCGTCAATCTATCCGTTTATGTGATCCTGGCCCTGATGGGCATCAGCCTGACCGGACTCGATAACCTCGGTGGCCAATTGACCCGGATGGGCGGTCAGGCACTCCTGCTGTTTGCGATCATCACCCCCATCAACCTGGCTGCGCTATGGTGGCTGTCCCGGCGCAGCCGACTACGCGCGGGCACCTCCCCGGTAGTCAAGGATGCCCCTACCAGCAAGCTGGCGGCCATGGCCGGCTCGCTTGCTCTAGCGGGTGTGGTAGCACTGGGTGTGGTGGTCGGTGTGCTGTTGGGCAGCCTGGGCTGGACGTCGGTGGCGGCGTTGGCCGAACAGCTAGCCGAATGGGTGCTCTATGTGCTGCTGGCACTGATCGGTTGTCAGCTGCGTAATTCCGGCATGAGCCTGAAACAGATTCTGCTCAATCGCCACGGTCTGGCAATCGCCATCACGGTAGCGGCCAGCTCCCTTATCGCCGGGCTGCTGGCTGCTCCGCTACTCGATTTGCGTTGGAATGAAGGTCTGGCGATGGCCGCCGGGTTCGGCTGGTATTCTCTGTCCGGCATCCTGATCGGCGATCAGCTAGGGCCAGTATTGGGAGGAGCAGCCTTCTTCAACGATCTGGCCCGGGAGCTGCTGGCCTTCCTATTGATACCGCTGGTCATTCACCGCGCCACGCCACTGGCGATCGGCTACGGCGGCGCCACCTCGATGGACTTCACCCTCCCGGTCATCCAGCAACACGGCGGCATCGCCTGCGTGCCTATTGCGGTGGTCAGCGGCTTCATCCTGTCGTTGTTGTCGCCGCCGCTGATCCTGTTTCTTCTTTCGTTATAGGCCTGTATCAGTAAGCCGCACAGGGCTCGTGACCTGCCGGTGCGGGCAACTGACCGGCCCGCTGCGCGACTGCCTGCGCCGCATCAGCACTGACCTTGAACTGCTCGATGACACCCGCCATCTCCTCGGACTGTTCATCCAGCGACTTGCTCGCCGCCGCCATCTGCTCCACCAGGGCGGCGTTTTGCTGAGTCACCTCCTCGAGCTGCGACATGGCCTGATTGATTTGCTCGATCCCTGAAGATTGCTCGGTGCTTGCGGCGGTAATATCGCTGACCAGATCGGCCATCTTCTTCATCTGTCCAGCGATGGTTTCCAGGATATTACTGCTGTTGGTGACCAGTGCCTCGCCTTCGTTGATGTTGTTGACGTTGTTCTCGATCAGTTGACGAATCTGGTTGGCTTCTTCGGCGCTGCGACTGGCCAGATTGCGCACCTCGGAAGCGACCACCGCGAAGCCACGCCCATGCTCACCGGCACGCGCTGCTTCGACGGAGGCATTCAAGGCCAGCAGATTGGTCTGGAACGCAATGCTGTCGATCGCCTTGATGATGGAGGTGACCTGCTGGTTCGATTCGTGAATCTTGGTCATCGCCTGGCGTGCCTGACCGGCTACTTCGCTGGCCTGATGCGCCTGACCGGTGACTTCTGTAGACATGCTCTGAGCCTGGCGGGCATTGTCGGCGGTCTGGTGCACGGTCGACGTGATCTGCTCCATGCTGGCGGCGGTTTCCACCAGGGAGGCAGATTGTTCCTCGGTACGCTGGGCCAGATCCTGGTTACCCATGGCGATTTCACCACTGGCGACCTTCACCGACATCGCGCCCTGCTTGACGTTGGCCACCAGTTGCTCGGTCGTGGCCGTGGAGTCATTGAAGGCTTGATAAAGCTGGGACAGCTCATCGCTACCCGCTACGTCGAGGCGCTGGGTCAGATCGCCGCCACGATTGAGAATGTCCTGTAGTGCACGCTTGAGGGGCACTACGATGCTGCGCACGATGGCAAACGCCAAAAAGATTGCCAGGCCTGCGGCCAGCGCTGCAATGACAACGTATTGTATCAGCGCATTACGTGCCCGCTGATACAAGGTTGCCGTGGTAGTCAGTATGTCTTCGGATACGGCATCCTCAATGCCCTTGAGCCGGCCAAGCTTGACGGTCTGCCACTCGAACCATTGCTGCGGATCGACATCGAATCCACCTTCGGCGGCTCGCTCGATCACCAGTTCGCGAAGACCCTGGACTCGCTCGATTTCGGGACCCGCCAAGCCTTCATCGAGACGCGCGACCATGGCATCCTCTGCCAGGGCTCGGAAGCTCTGAAGGAAGGCCGCTTCCTTGCCGATCAAGGTCATGAAACGTTGATACAGGACCGGACTGATCTGGTCAGCGCCGAACGCATTGGAGAGCAGAGCCCGCTCGATACCCGCCAGGTCCTTGGCTTCCAGCAGGCTATAATAGGCATCGAGACGCCGGGAGACGCTGGCCTCCTGAGTGATGTGACTCATTTGGGCAACGAGATTCATCAGCTCGCTGTTGATGCCGGTGTAATGGCCGAGGGCTTCGCTGGTGGATATCGACAGGGCATTCACCCGCTGACGAATCTGGGATGTTGCGTCCAATAGCTCGCCTACCGTTGCAATCCGTGTGGCGAACTCGCCCTGGAGAATATCGCCATCCAGTTTGTTCAGATGCGTCTGAAATGCTCCGACCTGAAGATCGGTCGCCTTGCGCTGCTCGGGTAGCTTGTCCTGAAAGTTGCGTCCCTGACTGCCTAGAAACCCTGCGGTCATGCCTCGTTCACGCTGCAGTTGGTGGATCAGATTGCCGCCCTGCTGGGCCAAGCCCGTAAGCGCTTGTAATTCAGACATGACGCTAGTCGTTCGCTGACGCTCGACGATACCGGTAATGGCGAAATAGGCCAGGGCCAGCAATGGCAGCGCCAAAACGAGCAGGAACTTCCTGCTCATGGGAATTCGGTGCAACAGGTGATTCATCGTAAGCCTCGGGATCAAAAGAGATTGTTGAGAAAGGCGATTCTGCTTGTGTCACAAACACAATCCACATGCTCTTCTTCTCTATATCGACGCCCCCTCGAGGCTCTTGAGTGCGCTATCAGATGATTTTGATCAATAATGACTAGAGTCAAGTCATGGACTCGCGAAAGACGCTTGCGCCTTGCTTACACAATTCACGGCCCATAGTGGTCGCCCCCAGTGGTACGCTAAGCCATCTTGTTCTGGAGATGTCGTGATGCGTTTTCACCGCCCAGCCATCTCCCGTTTGGGCGTCAAGCTGTTTGCCATCATTCTGGTCGTCAACGTGGCGATCTCGGGTCTTGTCTTCGTGGGTGTCTCGCGCAGTCTCGATCAGGGATTCATCGACTATCTGGAAAATACGCAGATCAATCGTGCGCAGACACTCGCCGATACCCTCGGGGAGCGATGGTCCCGGCGGGAAAGCTGGCAATGGTTACGCGAAGATGCCCGCGCCTGGGAAGACCTGGTACAACAGCTTCTTTGGCCCGGTTACAGTGAACCGCCTCAAAGCGTGGAAGGCAGCTTGGGCGATGCACGGGATTTCGTATTGCACGATGCGGGCAATCTACCGGTCATCGGCCTGGCGCCTCGGGGCGACAAGGACGATCCGGTCGTTCTCAACTGGCTGCCCATCGAGTACGAGGGAGAACGGGTGGGCACTCTGGGTTACCGCGCGCCCTATCAACTCATGGCGGACATGGACCGGCTCTTCCTGTCGCGTCAGCAGCGCAACCTGGCCGTTATCATAGCGTCCCTCGTGCTGGCTTCATTATTGCTGGCAGGCGGCCTTGGCTGGTGGCTTGGGCGGCGTATGCGCAGCATGACGATCGCTGCCCGCCGCTTGAGTGGTGGTGACTACAGCATGCGTTTGAGTGAGCGCGGCCAGGATGAGCTCTCGCGGCTGGCGAGGGATTTCAATGGCCTGGCGGTGACACTGGAAGCCAATCGTGCTGCGCGTCAACGGTGGGTAGCGGATATCGCCCATGAGTTACGCACCCCGCTGGCCGTGCTCAGAGGAGAGATCGAAGCCCTGCAGGATGGCATTCGCCCCTTGAACGAAGACAGCTTACACTCGCTGTCCCAAGAAGTGGGTCAGCTAGAATGGCTGATAAGGGATCTGCGCTTGCTTGCTCAAAGCGACGCCGGCTCCCTGGACGTACATCTTGAAACTATCGATCTTGCTGCCGTCCTCAAGGAGCGACTGGAGGAATCCCAAGGCTGGCTTGAAAGCGCCAATATCACCCTGGAAACCGCGATTGCCGGCCCCGCGTTCGTGCAGGGTGATCCGAAGCGTTTGCGTCAACTCTGGAACAATTTGCTGACCAACACCCGCGCCTATACTGACGCACCAGGACGCTTGAAGGTTAGTCTTTCATTGGTGGACAATCAGGCTCGAGTGATCTGGGAAGACAGCGCCCCAGGCGTCGATTCTGCGGAGTTACCGCGCTTGACCGAGCGTCTTTATCGCGTTGATGCTTCGCGCAACCGGCGTCGTGGCGGTAGTGGATTGGGGCTTTCGATTGCGGCGGCTCTGGTGCAGGCTCACAACGGTCATTGGCAGGCATCGCATTCGCCTCTCGGGGGTGTACGCTGGACGCTGACGCTGCCTTTGGCTGAACGGTTGATCACTGACCTTGCGTTGACCAAACCAGAGCCGGTAACACTGTCGCCGGCCAAACATGGGACGAAGATATGAGCGAGTCCATTCTGATCGTTGAGGACGAGATCAAGATTGCCAAGCTGATTGCCGACTATCTGGGTGCTAGTGGCTACACCACGTACCACCTGGAACATGGCAACGATGTTCTCCCTTGGCTCCAGGATCGCCCCACCCATGCGCTGCCTTCTCTGGTGCTGCTCGACCTTATGCTACCGGGCACCGACGGCCTGACCCTGTGCCGCCAGATTCATGATCATTGGCCTAGTCTACCCGTCATCATGCTGACCGCACGAGTCGAAGAAGTCGATCGACTTTTGGGACTGGAGCTGGGGGCTGATGACTATATCTGCAAGCCCTTCAGCCCGCGGGAAGTCGTTGCTCGAGTCAGGGCCGTTCTGCGTCGCGCCCAAAGCAGACAAGCAAGTGATGATGTCGCGGTCAATCAACTGGTGCTGGATGAAGAAGGCTGGCGAGCCTTGGCGGATGGCAAGGACATCGAGCTGACCGCCGTCGAATTTCAACTACTCAAGGTGATGATGAGTGCGCCGGGACGCATTTTCTCCAGAGAACAACTGATGGATCATATGTACCGCGACCATCGCATCGTCTCCGAGCGCACCGTCGACAGTCATATCAAGAAGCTGCGCCGCAAGATCGCCGATGCCTGGCCGGAGCGCGAGATCATCCGCTCGGTCTACGGCGTCGGCTATAAGTATCAACCCGAGGAATGAACCGCCCTGTCCTGCGCGAGCACCTCCGGTCATTCGACGTCATCCTGAGCGCTCGTCTCGACGGCGCCCCGCTGCTGTAGCCAACGCGCGATCAGCCAGCATAATGATGCCCATACCGCCCCGGCAGTCCAGCCGGCAAGCACATCGGTCGGCCAGTGCACGCCCATATAAACACGGCTAATGCCCACCAGCACGGTCACCAGCAATGCCGCCAGTAATAGATAGGCTTTCAGACGCCGCCGGGGCTGGATACGAATGAGCAAGGCGGCCAATGTCAGATAGGTCACCGCCGCCATCATCGAGTGGCCACTGGGAAAGCTGGCGGTATAGACGATAGAACCGTGAGAGACCAAATCCGGTCGCGGTCGATCGAAAAGCAGCTTGAGCAGCGTACTCGCCAGCAGTCCCCCGCCCACGGATGTCAGCAGAAATATCGACGCACGGTAGTAGCGGGACAGCAGTAGATAACCAAAGGTGATCAAGGTGATGAAGACCAGCACTCCGACACCGCCCAGTGCCGTGAAATCGCGCCCCAGTTCCTCGATCCATCCCGGTCCGAGCGGGTCGGCGAGATCACCGGGAGTACGAAAGGCCAGCAGGATTCGTTCATCGAGAGGGCGCGTCTCGCCTTCCATGACCGTGTCCGCCAGCTCGATGAATCCCCATATTCCGGCAAACAGTACCACGGCACTCAAGAGGATCGAGAATTCGTAGCGTCCCAGCCAGGAGAGAAAGACAACGGGGCGCCGACTCAACCGGCGGCACTTTTCCAGTAGGCGGGGCATGGGGCATCACTCCTTGATGTATCCATGAAACACGCCCTTGCCGTTACCGGCAAGGACGTGCATTGACTGTGTTTCGCGAATTAGCGCGCTTCAAGATGGGCAGGGGGCGAGCACTCTCTTAGCCGTCCACGTCGGCGCGCACCACCATACACTCCATGCCTCGCTCCATGAGTTGCGCACAGGAACGGCGAGCCTGCCCTTCTTCCATGTCGACGAGCTGGGCCCGAAACACGCCTTGCTCGCTGGTCGATGGCGTCACGGCGACGCGGGAATCGTTCAGAGAGGCATCGAGTTGCCTGACGGCCTGCGAGGCCAGGTCCCGGGCCCCGCTGGGATCACGGAACGCTCCGACCTGGACCGCCCAGCCGTCCATCGAGCGCTGACCTTGGCGATCGACCTGGGCGATCAAGCGCTGGATGGGATCGTCCATGCTCTGTTCGTTCCGTCCCGCAGCGGCCGTAGCCGTGTTGGCTTTATTCTCGGTCGTTGCCACGGCAAGCGTTCTTGTGGCTCTCGTCCGAGTGGGCCGCGATATTGCCTTGGTGCTATCGAAGACATCGGCGCTGGCGATCCAGTCGTTGCGATTCAACAGGCCGGCGCGCACGAAGCCGCGATCGAGCAAGTCCGCCGTATGAGCGTCCCGCGATTTTGCAGTAAAGCCCCCCATTACCACGGTGACGATACGCCGCTCGTCGCGAACCGCCGAGGTCGCGACATTGAATCCCGATGCACGAATGTAGCCGGTCTTGAGCCCATCCGCACCGGCGTAACTATCCAGTAGATTGTTATGCCCGGTATGGGTCTTGCCACGATAGACGAAGCTAGTCTGGGAAAAGTAATCGTAGTACTCGGAAAAATCCTGCATCAGACTCAAGGAGAGCTTGGCCATGTCCTTCGCGGTGGTGACCTGCAAATCATCCGGCAAGCCCGAAGCGTTACGGAAGGTGGTCGCATCCATACCAAGCGCTCGGGCCTTGTCGGTCATCTGCCCGGCGAAGGCACGCTCACTCCCCGCCAAGCCCTCCGCTACCACCACGGCCACATCATTGGCAGAACGCACGACCAGTGCAGGAATTATTTCCTTGATACTGATCCTGTCACCGGGACGTACCCACAGCTTGGAAGGTGGCTGCGCCGCGGCATGAGAAGAGACCGGGAAGGTATCCTCCAGTGTCAAAGTGCCATCTTCCAATGCCTCAAACAGAAGATAAAGCGTCATCATCTTGGTCAGAGATGCCGGATAACGCGGAGCCTCAGCATTGGATGCGGACAACACCTCACCACTCTCCACATCCAACACGATGGAAGCGTAGCGCGGGTTGGGACCGGCCTGCGCCTGTAATGGCGCGAGGAGTGACGTAGCGATAACCATGAACGCGATGACGCTGCCAAAGCCACGCGAGAGGATGGAAAAAGAGTTGGATGCCATGATTCTTCCCTTGCGCTTTTTTATGTTGATGGTGAGTACCGCCGCCGTGGTGGCATCTCATCGAGTTATCAATTTGTAACTATTTTGTTACACAAAACAGCATTGTCGCTGGTTTGTCAATGCTGCAACTCTGTAGGACTTAAAAGACGACATTGTCCTGATATATGCGTAACTACTCAAGCCTCCCTTAGACTCCTCTCCCCATTTACTTCAGAGAAGCATTCAACTTTTTCTAAGCGTGGTCGTTATTGAACAAAAGAGTTAGGAATCCTGAGATTGTCGAGCGTCTCGTCGGCGGATAGCCCTCATTTCAGCATATAGAGGCTGTTGAGCATGCCGTGAACAGCGCCCTCTGACGAGGCTTATTCAGGATTTCGAAGACTTATCAATTGCAATTGATCGATATGAGGCAATGGCTATGCAGCAGGTCAGCGAGCCCGACAGCACTCTTGAACACTTGATTGGCGTGCCGGTTGAGCAGCTTCAGTCCGGCATGTACGTGGCTGCGCTCGACCGCCCCTGGATCGAGACCCCCTTCATGCTCGAGGGGCTGCTACTGCAAGAAACAAAAGATCTTCAGGCGTTACGGCATTTCTGTAAAAAGGTGTACGTCGACCCCTCTCGCTCCAGTCCCGAAGCGGTGCGTCGGCTACGCACACTGAGCGTCCCTTCACGTTCACAAGCATCCTCTGCCCCTGCCACGCCTCGTCTTGTATATCCCATCAAGCGCACGGTCGAACAGGAGTTCAGCCATAGCCGGGGTGATTATCAGGAAGCCAAACAAATGGTGCATCGTCTGCTGAGGGATGAGCAGAACTGGCACCGCAACCTGCCCGACGTCAAGCATATGGTCGGTCGTTTTGCTGACTCTATACTCTCGAATCCCAGTGCACTCAACTGGCTGGCGCGTATCAAGCATGAAAGCGAATATACCGCCGAACACTGCCTCAATGTTGGCGTCGTGGCGATGATCTTCGGCCGTCATCTGGGTTTCGAGCGATCACAGATAGAAGAGTTGGGGCTTGCCGGCATGTTGCACGATGTTGGCAAGATGAAGCTCGATCAAACCATTCTGAACAAGCCCGGCAAGCTGACCGAAGAAGAGTTCGCCCACATCAAGACCCATGTGCTCGAAGGCTACGCCATGCTCAAGGACGAGCAACTATCATTGACGATAAAAGAGGCTTGCCGCGATCATCATGAACGTCTGAACGGCACGGGCTATCCGTCTGGCAAACGACAAGAAGAGATCGACTGCACCGCAAGGATCATCGCGATTGTCGACACTTACGATGCCATCACCAGCGATCGTGTTTATGGTCCGGCGCGCCCCACCGCGGAAGCGCTCGATATTCTTTATAAGCTACGCTGTACCCACTACGACGAAGAACTCGTCATACGTTTCATCGAATGCATCGGCATCTACCCACCGGGCTCCATTGTCGAATTGCATAACGGCATGATCGCCGTGGTGCTGTCCGTGGAACCAAATAAACGCCTGAAACCGAAGATCCTGGTGATGCTAGACGAAGACAAGAATCCGATACATCAGACAACCCTCGATTTGGCCGATCCCAAAGTATTCGACGACAAACGCCTGAACATCAAGAAGGTGCTACCACCGGGCTCCTACAACATCCATCTGGAAGGATTGATGGAGCGACTGCTTCAGCCGACCGCTTGAGCATGGACATAGCGCTTCCCTATTACATCCATACACAATTCAAATAAACAAATAGTTACATAAACCATCACTACCGCCGATATGAGTCAGCATGGATAGCAACGCATCCTCATGGTTTTTCTGACCCATTGGACTCGGAGTGTGGTAGTGAACAGAATTTTCTCAGCAGCAAGAAACATGACGCTCAAGTCACGTCTGATAGCGGGTTTCTCTGCCGTCATCATGCTCATGGTCGTGTTGACCGGTATCGGCATCATCCAGGTCAAAGCCATCGATCAAGGACTGACGACCATCAATGACGTGAATAGCGTGAAGCAGCGGCACGCCATCGACTTCCGCGGTAGCGTACATGATCGTGCCATCGCCCTGCGCGACATCACTCTCGTTGAAGACAGCGCCTCCCTCGATGCCTTGCTGGCGCTTATCGCCAAGCTCGAGGCTGACTACCAGGCAGCGTCAGCGAGCATGCAGACCATGTTCGATGAACGCAGCGATATCACCGCCAAAGAACGTACTGCACTCGCCGCCATTCAGGAAGTCGAGAACGCCGCCAAGCCGCTGGTGGAAACGTTGATCGAGCAGCGCCTTGCCGGTGACATCCAGGGCGCTCAGACGCTTCTGCTGAGCGAGGTCGGTCCCCTCTTCGCCAACTGGCTAAAGGTCATCAACGTGTTCATCGACCTCCAGGAAGCGATGAACCAGATCGAAACGGCCTCGGCCCGCGATATGGCCAGCGGCTTTCAACTGCTCATGCTGCTCCTCTGCGGTGCAGCCGTCGCCATCGGCCTACTAGTGGCCTTCCTGCTGACTCGCTGGCTGCTCCGCGCCCTTGGCGCCGAACCTTACCAGGTCAAGGCCTTCGCCGAGGCCATCGGTCATGGCAAGCTGGCCACGCGTGTCGATCTGCGTCCCGGAGACCGACACAGCATCATGGCAGGCTTGGTGAGCATGGCGCAGCAGCTGCAGTCGACGGTTTCCAACGTGCGCAACTCGGCACAATCCGTGGCCGAGAGCAGTCGGCAAATCGCCGATGGCAACAACGAACTCGCCTCGCGTACCGAGCAACAAGCCAGCGCGTTGGCACAGACCGCCTCTTCCATGGAGGAGCTTGGCAGTACCGTGCAGCAGAATGCCGACAACGCCCGTCAAGCCAGCGAACAGGCCAACAATGCCTCTCAGGTCGCAATGCGCGGCGGTGAGGTTGTGGGACAGGTCGTCGACACCATGAACGATCTCAATCAGCGCTCCCGGGAGATCGTCGACATCATCGGCATGATCGACTCAATCGCCTTCCAGACCAACATTCTGGCACTCAACGCTTCGGTAGAGGCCGCACGGGCCGGCGAACATGGACGCGGCTTTGCCGTGGTGGCCAGTGAGGTGCGCCTGCTCGCCCAGCGTAGCGCCGAGGCCTCCAAGCAGATCAACACCCTGATCACCGGTAACCTCAAGCGTGTCGAGGAAGGCTCTCAACTGGTGGCCGAGGCCGGCCGTACCACCGACGAGATCGTCGCCTCGATCCAGCGCGTTACCCAGATCATGGAGGAGATCAGCAACGCCAGCGCCGAACAGAGTGACGGTGTGCAGCAAGTCAGCGAGGCGGTCACCCAGATGGACCAGACCACCCAGCAGAACTCTGCCCTGGTGGCGGATAGCGCCAGCGTCGCCAATCATCTTAGCGCACGTGCCCAGCAACTCATCGAAGCGATGGCGATCTTCCAGCTGGAGCAAGGTACTTCACACACCCCTGATCTTCAGGCGTCAAAAAAGGCCTCTCCCGCTCCAAGGCTCACCCAGGCGGTTTCTCGCCATAGCCCGGCCGCACGAGAGGATGATTGGCAAAGCTTCTAGACAACCGGGCTGAGATGTTGCGGAAAATCAATTGTAAAAAAAGAACGCGGCCTCGGCCGCGTTCCTGTCGTCCACGAGTCGTCTTTCGCGATTCTCAACTCGCCAGATCCATCACCACCCTTCCTTCAATCTTGCCCTCCATCATACGCGAGAAGACGTCGTTGATGTTTTCCAGCTTATCGGTGGAAACCGTTGCCTTGACCTTGCCGTCCGCGGCGAACTGCAGCGACTCCTGCAGATCGCTACGGGTACCCACGATGGAGCCTCGCACGGTGATGCCGTTGAGTACCGTCTCGAAGATGGGCAACGGGAAGTTCCCAGGCGGTAGACCATTGAGCGAGATGGTGCCGCCGCGACGTACCATGCCCTGAGCCTGTTCGAAGGCCTTGGGCGAGACCGCGGTGACCAGTACGCCGTGAGCGCCACCAATTTCCTTCTTCAGATAGGCGACCGGATCGGTCTTCATTGCATTGACCGTGACCGTGGCACCCAATCGCTCGGCCAGGGCCAGCTTGGTATCGTCGATGTCCACGGCGGCCACGTTCAGACCCATGGCCTTGGCATACTGCACCGCCATGTGACCCAGCCCGCCGATACCGGAGATCACCACCCACTGCCCCGGCTTGGTGTCGGTCATCTTGAGTCCCTTGTAGACCGTCACCCCGGCACACAGTACCGGCGCGATCTCGACGAAATCGACGCTGTCCGGCAGATGGCCGACATAAGCCGCCTCACCCACCGCATAGTCGGCAAAACCGCCGTTGACCGAGTAACCGGTGTTCTGCTGGGACTCGCACAGCGTCTCCCAACCACGCAGGCAGTGCTCGCAGTGGCCGCAGGCGGAATAGAGCCAGGGAATGCCGACCCGATCGCCTTCCTTGACGTAGTCGACGCCTTCACCCACCGCCGCCACATGGCCGACCCCTTCGTGGCCGGGAATGAAGGGCGGTGACGGCTTGACCGGCCAGTCGCCGTGGGCGGCATGTAGATCGGTGTGACAGACCCCGGAGGCGGCGATCTTCACCAGTACCTCGCCCTTGCCGGGACGTGGTACCTCGACCTCCTCGATCTCCAGGGGTTGGCCGAAGGCACGCACGACCGCGGCTTTCATCGTCTTATCCATGATACTTGCTCCAGGCGTTGAAGGGGGCGGCTGAAACGCCGCCCCCAAGGGTGGATCATCGATACATCAGAAGAAGCCCATCGGATTGATGTCGTAGCTGACCAGCAGGTTCTTGGTCTGTTGGTAGTGCTCTAGGGCCATCTTGTGGGTCTCGCGGCCGATGCCGGACTTCTTGTAGCCACCGAAGGCCGCATGGGCCGGGTACTGGTGGTAGCAGTTGGTCCAGACGCGCCCGGCCTGAATGCCGCGGCCCATGCGGAAGGCGACGTTCATGTCCCGGGTCCAGACGCCGGCGCCGAGGCCGAACTCGGTGTCGTTGGCGATCGCCAAGGCCTCCGCCTCGTCCTTGAAGGTGGTCACGGAGACTACCGGGCCGAAGATCTCCTCCTGGAACACGCGCATCTTGTTGTTGCCCTTGAGCAGGGTCGGCTGGATGTAATAGCCCCGCGAGAGTTCCGGATCGAGGCTCTCCTTGCCGCCGCCGGTCAGGAACTCGGCGCCCTCCTCGCGAGCCACGTCCATGTAGGACATGATCTTGTCGAACTGCTCCTCGGAGACCTGGGCCCCGACCTGGACGTCGGTATCCAGCGGATTGCCGCGCTTGATGGCCTGGGTGCGCTCCATGACCTTGGCCATGAAGGCGTCGTACATGCCTTCCTGCACCAGCGCCCGGGACGGGCAGGTACACACCTCGCCCTGGTTGAGGAAGGCCAGCACCAGCCCTTCCACCGCCTTGTCGATGAACTCCGGCTCGGCGTTCATGATGTCGGCGAAGTAGACGTTGGGCGACTTGCCGCCCAGTTCCACGGTGGAGGGAATGATGTTCTCCGCGGCGCACTTGAGGATATGCGAGCCGATCGGCGTGGAGCCGGTGAAGGCGATCTTGGCGATGCGCTTGTGGGTGGCAAGCGCCTGGCCGGCCTCCTCGCCATAGCCGTTGACGATGTTGAGCACGCCCGGAGGCAATAGATCGCCGATCAGCTCCACCACCTTGAGGATCGACACCGGCGTCTGCTCGGCGGGCTTCAGTACCACGCAGTTGCCTGCCGCCAGGGCCGGTGCCAGCTTCCAGGTGGCCATCAGGATCGGGAAGTTCCAGGGGATGATCTGCCCCACCACGCCGAGCGGCTCATGGAAATGATAGGCCACGGTGTTGGCGTCGATGTCGGCGGCAGTGCCCTCCTGGGCGCGAATGCAGCCGGCGAAGTAGCGGAAGTGATCCACCGCCAGGGGCAGGTCCGCGTTCAGCGTCTCGCGCACCGCCTTGCCGTTGTCCCAGGTCTCGGCGACGGCGAGCATCTCCAGGTTCTGCTCTATACGGTCGGCGATCTTGAGCAGGATGTTGCTGCGTTCCGCCGCCGAGGTCTTGCCCCAGACCGGCGCGGCCTGGTGCGCGGCCTCCACGGCCTTGTCGATATCCTCGGCGGTGGAGCGTGCCACCTCGCAGAATACCTCGCCGGTGACCGGGGTGACGTTGTCGAAGTACTGACCCTTGACGGGATCGACGAACTCACCGCCGATGTAATTGCCGTAGCGCTTGTCGAAATTGACCAGCGAATCGCTGGTGCCGGGGTTGGCATAGATCATGACGATGCTCCTGAGAGTGTTATGGTTGTACAGGTCCACTGACAGTGTTGGACACGCCAGCGAAACACGACATACTACCTTGGCAGGAACACGCCTCCTCCTTTGGTAGGAGCTGCCAGGAAGCAGGGTCAATCAAGATAAGTGGTGCACTTCCTGCAGACCGTAGACCGGCGTGGGAATTCCTTCCATCCGCGCCTTGAGCTGCAGCGCCAGATAGTGGGAGTAGTGACGGGACTGATGCAGGTTGCCGCCGTGAAACCACAGCGCTTCCTGCTGGGTCGGCTTCCACATGTTGCGCAGCTCCCCCTCCCAGGGCCCGGGGTCCTTCGGGGTATCGGAGCCCAGTCCCCAGCACTTGCCGACCTTGTCGGCCACCTCCTGGGAAATCAGCTTGGCCGCCCAGCCATTCATCGAGCCGAAGCCCGTGGCCAGCACGATCAGATCCGCGGGCAGTTCGGTGCCATCGGTAAGCGTGACGGAGTGCTCGTTGATCTTCTCGATCGTCACTCCGCTGGCAAGCTTGATGTCGCCATTGGCGATCAGCTCCGAGGCCCCCACATCGATGTAGTAGCCGGAGCCCCGCCGCAGGTACTTGAGGAACAGCCCGGAGTCGTCGGCACCGAAATCCAGCAGGAAGCCGGCGTCCTCCAGCCTCCGGTAGAACTCGGCGTCCCGCTCGCGAATCACGTCGAAGGCCGGCCTCTGGAAGTCGGGTAGCACCTTGTAGGGAATCGAGGCGAAGGTAAGATCGGCTTTCGAGGTCGTCATCCCGGCCTCGACGGCTTTCTCGGAATAGAGCGGACCGAGAACCTCCTCCATCAGCGAGTCGGACTTGACGATGTGGGTCGAGGAGCGCTGCACCATGGTCACATCGGCCCCGTTCTCCCACAGGTCGCCAGCGATGTCGTGGGCCGAGTTGTTGGCGCCGAGCACGATGCACCGCTTGCCGCCATACTCTTTACCACCCGGGTGTCGACTCGAGTGATGAAGCTGGCCCTTGAAGGATTCGGCCCCGGGAATCTCGGGAATGTTGGGCATGCCGGACATGCCGGTGGCCAGGATCAGCTGCTTAGGGCGCAGCACCACCTCCTCGCCATGGCGGTCGACCCGCACCACCCACTCGCCGGCGATCTCATCGAAATAGGCGGACTGGCACTGGGTCGAGCTCCAGTAGTTGAGTTCCATCACCTTGGTGTACATCTCCAGCCAGTCACCGATCTTGTCCTTGGGCGAGAACACCGGCCAGGTCTCGGGAAAGGGCATGTACGGCAGGTGGTCGTACCACACCGGGTCGTGCAGGCAGAGAGACTTGTAGCGGTTGCGCCAGGAGTCTCCCGCCCGGGCGTTGCGCTCGATGATGAGGGTGGGCACGCCGAGCTGCTTGAGTCGTGCCCCCAGGCCGATGCCGCCCTGGCCGCCACCGATGATCACGCAGTAAGGCTGATGTTCGTACCCCAGGATGCGCTCCTCTTCCTGCTTGCGCTCAAGCCAGCTGCGCCGATTCTTGGTCGCGCCATGCTCGGCGCCCTTGGGGCGCTTGTGGCCCTTGGGCTCCGGGAAGTCCTTGAGTGCCGACATGGTGGTCAACAGCGTCCAGCACTTGCCATCCTTCAGCCTGAGCAGGCCTCTGCCGTTCGCCACAGCGGTCTCGAAGGTCATCCAGGCCTCTACCACACCCTCCGACTTGCTGGCCTCACCCTCCACTTGCCAGTTCATGGGTCGCGCCTCGTCGAGGGTAGCTTTGAGCATGGACTGGATCTCATCCTTGCCCTCCACTGTCTTGATGTTCCAGGTGAAGGCGATCAGATCTCGCCAGTAGCAGTCGTCCTGAAACAGGTCCATTACCCCCTGGAGATCCTGCTTGCGCAGGGCAGTGTCGAAATCGGTCAGCCATTGACTTACCTGCTGGGTCGGTGTGCTTGTTGTCATCGTTGTTCTCCGTCTCCTGTCATGGAATTGATGCCCATAACTCATGGCAGGATTCATGCCAGACCACGGCGATGATCAACAAATCTTTTGCGTGCGATTGATTTAACAGGTTTTTTCCTGGCACCCGGCGGGAGGTGTCCAGGCTCCCGTGGTGTAACGCTCCCGGGCTGTACATGACAGCTGTCACGGCCATGACAGCAAAAGCGTTACACCTGTAACCCTCGACCAAGGGTGAAGCCTTTGCTGATTGACTTCACCTAGGAGGGGCATAGGCTGAGGGCAGGATTGCCAAACCGCCGGTTTCCAGCCAGGTGAGCGATTCTCGGAGACAGTGATGGACCTGCGAGCTGAAAAACGCCAGCATATCGATACCCTCATCCAGATCAGCGAGGGTAAAGAAAACAAGACAGGCTCCTTAAGGGACGTGATCCGTCGCTCCTGGGAGCGTTGCATGGGCGAATACCGGCTCGACCCCAGTCGACCCCGGCCTGCCAGAGTGGTCACCCATCAGACCCTGCGCGAACATCAGGAGACCGTCGACGAGCTATTGCATGTCGCGCGCGTCGGCGTCGATCGGCTCTATGCCCAGATCGCTCAGCCCGGCTATGTTCTGCTGCTCACCGATAATCGCGGTATCGCCGTGGAATTTCGTGGTGAGCGCCAACAGGATCGCGCGCTGCGCAAGGCCGGTCTTTATCTTGGCGCCGACTGGGATGAGCGCTATGCCGGCACTTGCGCCGTGGGGACCTGTCTCCACGACGCTCAAGCGATTACCTGCCATCAGAGCGAACATTTCGATGCGACCCACATCAGCCTGACCTGTACGGCGGCTCCCATCACCGACCCTCAGGGCCAGGTGATCGCCGTACTGGACATTTCCGCGCTGCAGTCGCCCCGCTCCCATGACAGCCAGAACTTCGTGCTTCCGCTGGTGAATCTGTATGCGCGAATGATCGAAGATGCCTATTTCATGCATCGCTATCGCGATTGTCTGATCCTTCGCTACGACACGGCCCGGGAGTTCGTGCATCTCAATGGCAGGGGGCTCATCGCCATCGAGGAAAACGGCAGCATCATCGCCGCCAACGGCAACGGACGTCTCCTGATCGACGCTCATTTACACCGCTGGCCCGCCTGGTCGCCGGGCTGGTCCCTCTCGATCACCGAAGTGTTCGACGTCGAGATCACCGAGGTACTGGGCATCCTGTCGACAAGCGATGATCATCTCCGGGCCTTGCGCGCTCGCGCCGGCGACGTCACCTATTTCGCCACCCTGGTCGAACCCCGGCGACGTCGAATAGCCGGCCAGCCATTGCCCACGTCGCCGACGCCGGTCCCGGCACTGGATGTACTCGCCACCGACGATCCGGCCATGCACAAGGTGCTCAAGCTCGCCAGGCGCTTGCGCAACGAAGAGGTGAACGTACTCATCACCGGCGAAACCGGCACCGGCAAGGAGGTGCTGGCCCGCGCCCTGCACGAAAGCGGCAGCCGCGCCAAGGGGCCTTTCATCGCCGTCAACTGTGCCGCCATCCCCGAATCATTGATCGAGAGTGAATTGTTCGGCTATCTGCCGGGAGCCTTCACCGGCGGTCGTCGCAAGGGCATGCGTGGGCTGATTCAACAGGCCGATGGTGGCACGCTCTTCCTCGACGAGATTGGTGACATGCCACTCCCCCTGCAGACGCGATTGCTGCGGGTTGTCGCGGAGCGTGAGGTAATGCCACTGGGCGCCGAACGGGCGACCCCGGTCGACCTGCGCGTGATCACCGCCACCCATCGCGACACGAGCAAACTGGTCGTCGATGGCCATTTACGCGAGGATCTCTATTACCGGATCAATGGCGCCCACCTGCGGCTGCCGCCCCTGCGCGAGCGAGCGGATCGCCACTATATAATTCGCAGCGTCTTTGACGCTCTGGTCGCTGAGCGTCAGCAAAGGGTGCGACTGCGTGCCGATGCCATGAGCGCGCTACTTGCCTATACCTGGCCGGGTAACATCCGACAGTTGAAGAACGCCCTTGCCTTTGCCTTGGCGACCGTCGAGGGTGACGATATCACCGTCCATGACCTGCCGGAGGAGTGCCTCGGCGATACGCCGCCACCGCCAGTGACACTGATCCAGTCACCCGCTGAATTCCCCGCCGACGACAGCCAGGTACTGCACGATCTGTTGCGCCATGCCCGCTGGAACATCAGCCAGGTCGCACGCCGCCTGGGCGTGTCGAGACCCACCGTCTATCGCCGGATGCGCCGGCATGGGCTGATTCCTCCCAATCGGCTAAGGTGATCGAGAAAACCCGGAGTCGCTGTTGATGCATACCCTGCTGATTGCCGACGATCACCCCCTGTTTCGCGAGGCCATGGTCAACGCGATCGGTTCGGCATTGCCGGGAAGCAGGATTCTCGAAGCCGGCAGCCTGCAGGAAGCCCTGCAGCGGGCAAAGGCTCACGAGGAACTCGATCTGCTACTGCTGGATTTGTCACTGCCGGATGCGCAAGGACTCGCCGGTCTGGCCGAGTTGCGCGAACGTCTGCCCTGGCTGCCCGTGGCGATCATCTCGGCGCAGCAGAGTCGTGCCACGGTGCTGGAGGCCCTGAGCCTGGGGGCGGTGGGCTATATCGGTAAATCGACGCCGCGTCCGGAGCTGCTGTCGGCGCTGCAACGGATGCTCGAGGGGGACGTGTATCTGCCGCCGGCCATCCTGCGCCGGCCCCAGTCTCCTCCTGAAATCAACGCCGTTTCCGATGTCGCACTAGAACAAGCACTGGCACTGCTTACCCACAAGCAGCTTCAGGTGCTCGAACGCATGATTCAGGGGGAATCCAACAAGATGATCGCGCGGCGGCTCGAGATTGCCGAGACCACGGTCAAGACCCATGTCTCGGCGATCCTGAGAAAGCTCGGGGTCAACAGCCGGGTTCAGGCGATTCTTGTTGCCCGGGAGGTCGACCTGATCGCTCACCTCGCTCGCCAGCAACGATCAGGCGGCATCTGATTCATCGCCCTATGCTTCGCAGAGACGCATCAGCTCCATCTTAAGCCGCAAGGGTTTCAGCGGTTTGAGCAGGCAGCCATAACCGAGTTCTCGTGCTCGCTGCTTGAGCATGACGTCGTGATTGGCGGTGATCAGGATCACCGGGAGCCCCGGCCAGCGCCGACGCAGGTTCACGGCCACCGTCAGGCCGTCCGGCTCCGTCTCGTCGAGATGATAGTCAACGATCAACACGTCCGCTCCTGGCGCCTCGGCGCCCGTTGCCAACGTACGTTCCAGAACTGGCTGGGACGGCGCCACCACCACCTGGCAACCCCATCCGCCGAGGAGTGCCGCCATGCCCTGGCAGATCGCGGGATCGTTGTCGATCACCCAGATACGCTTGCCGACTAGCCCAGCCATGGCCGGCACTTGCTCCGTCGTGACGGGCCGCGCGGGTGCGGGCGAGAGCTTGCCATTGGGCACCAGGATCGAAAAAGCCGAGCCATGACCCGGTCGCGACGTCAATTGCACGGGATGCCCTAGCATGGCGGCGATGCGATCGACGATGGCCAATCCCAGTCCCAGACCGCGATCCTGAGAAGCCGACGGGGCATTGGCACGCTTGAATTCCTCGAAGATCGTGCCGAGCTGATCCTCGGCGATGCCTGGGCCGGTGTCGCCCACCAGGATTTCCAGGCCCCCGGGGCGGCGTCGACAGCCCAGCAGGACATGTCCCGACGAGGTGTAGCGGATGGCATTGGTCAGAAAATTGCGTATCACCCGGGCCAGCAGGGCCAGGTCGGATTCGATGACCGTGGAGCTGGCCACATAGTGCAGCGCCAGCCCGCGAGAGGCGGCGATCTGGCGATACTCTTCGGCCAGGACATCGAGCAGTTCGCTGACCTCGAAAGGAGCGATATCCGGCTTGAGCACCCCCGCGTCCAGGCGCGAAATATCCACCAGCGTGCCCAGCAAGGCCTCGACATCCTTCAAGGAGCGCCCGATATGACCGGCTAGAGTCTGAGACGTCTCGGGCATGTCCTGTTCGATCAAGGCGCTGGTGAACAGGCGCGCGGCATTGAGTGGTTGCAACAGATCGTGACTCACCGCCGCCAGGAACTTGGTCTTCGACAGATTGGCGGCCTCGGCTTCCGCCTTGGCCTCACGCAGGCGTCGCTCGGTGGCCACGCGCACCGCGATCTCGTCGCGCAGGCGGACGTTGACCTGGCTGAGTTCGTCGAGGGTACGGTGCAGCGCTTCGGTGCGCTCGCGCACCTGTTCGGCCAGCAACACCGCATGTTCGAAGGCAGCATAGGGGGCGCCACCGGCCACGCCGCTGGATTCCACCCGCTCGATCAGGGCCGCGCAGATCTTCTTCAGCCGATCGTTTTCTGCCGCCAACTCGCGTTCGCGAGGCCCGCCCTGCTCAGCGGTTTCGTCCATTCCCGACATGCCCAATGACAACCCCGGTGAAGGTCTGGTTGATATGCATGCCGTGGTGCTGCTCCCCATAGGTATTGAAGCCGATCACTCCACGCTCGCGCAGCAGTCGCGATGCCGCATCGAGTTGCCCAAGGGCTTCGATCTCCAGCCGACGCAGGAAACAGTCGCAGCCGATGATCAGCTCCGGGGCGCCCAATTTCGCTTCGAGTCGATCAAAGGTGCAAGAAAGATCGTCCAGGATCGACACCGGCTGCATGGCGGTCAGCACGATGCCGTTTTCCACCGCGCAGTAGAAGGTCAGGCTGCCATCCTCGTTGACGCGCTGGATGGAACGCACGTAATGGGACTCGCCGATGCGCACCGCCAGTGGAAAGCGGGCGAACACCTGCTCATCGAGTTCGTCGACCGAACGACCCACCAGGGCCGCATACGCCTCGGCGGCCGGAAGGGCATTCAACTCCACGACCCGGCGGCGTTCCCGGTCCGCCTGGGTCACCACCAGCTTCTCGCTGCGCGGGCGCAGATGATGGGTGGTGAAGACTTCAAATGGCTGCGGCGTATTGACCACCACCACGACTGCCGCCTGACTGTGAAAGCGCCCCTGGTGGAAGACATGGGTGTGTGCGAGACGATTATCGTCCCCCGCAGAGCCACCGAAGCTGGGAATACTGCCCAACGCTGCATCCAGGGTCGCCAACACCTGCTCCTCGCAGCTCGACAGGCCGTCGAGCAAGGTCAAGGCGAAGCTGTGATCACCGATCGGCGCCAGCGCCTGACGTCGGCAATCCTCGAGCAGTTCTTCCGTGAGGCGTTGGGCACGCAGCAGATCGAACCCTGTCAGATCCGTGACCAGGGCGCGGGAGATGGCAAAGCGACGACGATCGAACCCGATCGCCACGATGCAGCCACGGCTGTAACCCTGAGGGGTGATCTCGCCAGCGGTGGTACAACCGCTGATCGGCACCTCATCGAATGACTGGATCAGGGCGCCGCCAAGCGCCTCCAGGGGATACTCGGCGCTGCAGAAAAAGAGCACGAAACCGAGTTCGGCATGGCACAAGCCGGCCGCGAGTTCCTCGGCGGCGGCACAGGGATCGCGCCGCTCGCTGTAGACGATACGCAGGGCTGCACCCTCCTGGATCGCATCGGATGAGGGAAGATCGGCTATCGACGTATCGAGCATGGTGACTGTCGCTGAGAGGGCTTCGCTTCAGTGTATGCCGCGACCTTTCCCCCCACAACGTCGCCGGGCCGAGCAGCATTGTTTATTCGAGAATCACCAGGCGATTGGGCAATTCGTTGCGCTCATGGGTGGCCGGCACCTCGCGCTTGAGGTGTTCGCCACAGGACTCGATGCAGGTCAGGAACCCTTGCAACGTCTGGCCCTGTCTCACCTGCCGGGTGAAGGTGGCCACGATGGATTGCCAGGTCTCGTCCTTCAGGCGATTCGAGATACCCCGGTCGACCAGGATCTCCACGTAGCGCTCGGCTTCCGAGACGAAGATGAGCATTCCGGTCTCGCCGCTGGTGTGATGCAGATTCTGCTCCAGAAACTGCCGCCGGGCCAGATTCGATGCCCGCCAGTGACGTACGCTGCGAGGGATGAGCCGAGTCGTGATCCTGGGCATCCTGAACAGCAGCCCCAGCAGGATGAACGTGCCCCACTGCACCAGCAGCAACTCCGGGGCGCTCAACCAGCCAGGGAAATAGTTGATGGCGCCGGGTACCACCAGCGCCAGAATGCCCGCCCATAAGAGAGGAATGTAGGCATAGTCGTCCGCCTGGGCGGCCAGTACGGTGACCAGTTCGGCATCGGTGTCCTGCTCGATGCGGTTGATCGCCTCCGACACCTGGTGCTGTTCGTCTTCACTCAATAAGGCCATGATTTTTATACTCTGGAATACTGGGAGTTGCTAAATAAATTGCCGAACGGCGTAAAGCACAAGGCGCCCGGAGCACAGGCACCGGAGCATATGGGGTATATGTGAGGATGCCACGCACCGCGTAACGCAGTGATTTATTCGTGCAGGCATTTATTAAGTAACTCCGATTACCAGCCACCGGAGGCACCGCCGCCGCCGAAACCACCGCCTCCGCCACCGAAGCCGCCACCGCCGAAACCGCCTCCGGAACCTCCACGGCCCATGGCGGAACCCAGCAGGGCTCCCGCAAGCAATCCGCGGCCTCTACCCCGACCACGACCGCCTCCACCGCCGCCACGTGCAATGGCCATGACGATAACGAACATGACGAAGAACCAGATCGAGGCAGGGCCTGCCTGCCTGTCGGTGGCCCCGGAGGTACCGCTTTTCGGCTCCGCCAGGGGATCGCCGCCCAGTACCTGGATCATCGCCTCAGTGCCCTGAGTAATCCCCTCGGCGTAATCGCCTTGCTTGAAGGCCGGCGTGATGATCTGGTTGATGATGACCGAAGACTGCGCATCGGTCAGTCGCCCTTCCAGGCCGTAGCCGACCTCGATGCGCACCTTGCGCTCCTCGGGCGCCACGATCAGCAGGGCGCCGTTATCCTCGCCTTTCTGGCCGATACCCCAGTGGCGGCCCAACTGATAGCCGTAATCTTCGATGGCATAGCCCTGTAAGCTCGGCAAGGTGACCACCACGACCTGCTCGGTCGTCGCCTGCTCATGGGCCTTGAGCATCTCGGCCAGGCGGGACTCGGTCGGTTGATCGAGCAGCTCAGCCTGATCGACCACCCGCCCGGTCAATTCGGGAAACGAGGGCTGCTGCGCTTGAGCGCCCAGGGCATGAGTCAGCCACAATAGGCTCAGTAGTGACAGGAGTAGCGGTAGACGCAGATAGGTTCTCATCAGAACTCCACTTGGGGTGCCTGATCCGCATTCTCGGCGGTCGCCTCGAAGTTCTCGCGCAGCGGCATGTCGCTGTAAAGGAGGCTATGCCAGATCCGTCCGGGAAAGGTGCGAATCTCGGTGTTGTAGCGCTCGACGGCAGTGATGAAATCGCGCCGCGCCACCGCGATGCGATTCTCGGTGCCTTCCAGTTGGGATTGCAGCGCCAGGAAGTTCTGGTTGGAGCGCAGTTCAGGATAGCGCTCGGACACCGCCATCAAGCGACTCAACGCACTGGTCAACTGCCCCTGGGCCTGCTGGAATTGCTTAAGCTTCTCGGGATCGTTCAGCGAATCCGCATCGATCTGGATGGAGGTCGCCTTGGAACGCGCCTCGACCACCGCCGTCAGGGTTTCCTGTTCCTGCTTGGCAAATCCCTTGACCGTTTCCACTAGATTGGGCACCAGATCCGCCCGACGCTGATATTGGTTCTCGACCTGAGACCAGGCCGATTTCACCTGTTCATCCAGGCGCGGAATGTCATTTACACCACATCCCGTCACCAGCACCACCATCAGTAGAAGCAGCGTTGAGCGCCAGACGTGTCGGTAAGAAGGCATCAGCTGTTGCATTGGCATAACGGTGTTCGTTCCTGTCGTTACGTAATCAATAGGTAACCAAGGTACAGGTCGGCGCTCCAAGAAGAAAGCGACGGTTTGGCGGCTCTTGGAGATACGGCTTATAGTGCTTGCGCCATCGTCATCAAATCAACGTGGGAATAGCCATGACTAGGTCATATGTCGGACGGGGTCGGCAGTCAGAATACAAAGTCTTCTTTCGCGGCTTGATGATATTGGCCTTGTTGAGTTTTGCTTCTCTTGCCCAGGCAAATTCAGGCATGGAAAAGCCGCGCGTCAGGATTTTTGCCGCCGCCTCACTGACCGACGCCCTGAACGAAGCGATCGCCCGATATGAGTCACAAAACGACGTGAATATCGTGCCGGTCTATGCATCCTCTTCCACCGCTGCACGCCAGATCGTCAGCGGTGCGCCCGCCAATCTGTTCTTTTCCGCCAACGTACAGTGGATGGAGTGGCTCGAGGGTCAGGGCGTTGAGCTCGGCTCCAGAGTCAATCTGCTACAGAACCACCTCGCGCTGGTCGCTCCCTCCGGGCGTGAACACCCCTCTTTCATTCCAGGAAACGGAGAAACGCTGATCTCATTATTAGGTGACCAGGAACGCTTGTCGGTGGGTGACCCGGACCATGTGCCGGCGGGCATCTATGCCAAACAAGCACTGCAATTCTTGGGTGAATGGGAAACGCTGCAACCGCGACTGGCTCGCGCCGATAATGTACGCGCAGCCTTGGCACTGGTGGAGCGGGGCGAAACGCCACTGGGTATCGTCTACCAGACCGATGCCAAGGCCAGTGAAAAGGTCGATCCGCTTGGCCTTTTCCCGGATGACAGCCACGATCCGATCCTCTATCCGCTAGCCTTGGTCAATCTGCCTGCCAGTGAGCCTGCCCAGGAATTCCACCAGTGGCTGCAAGGCGACGAGGCGCTGTCGATCTTCTCCGCTGTCGGCTTCTCGACCGCCGATGACGCCAGTCGCTAGTTAGGAAGCAATACGATGCTCTCCGACGTCGAATGGGACGCCATCCTGCTCAGCCTTCAGATTGCGGGCACCGCCGTGGGCTGGATTCTGATCCCCGGCGTAGCACTGGCTTGGCTCATGGCGCGTCACGAGTTTCACGGCAAGGCACTGCTCGATGGCCTGCTGCATCTCCCCCTGGTGCTCCCCCCGGTGGTGGTGGGCTATCTATTGTTGATTTCACTTGGCCGCCAGGGCTTTCTGGGCCAATGGTTGAACCAATGGTTCGGCATCACCCTCCCCTTCACCTGGCAAGGCGCGGCGATCGCCGGTGGCATCATGGCCTTTCCACTGCTGGTGCGCGCCGTGCGGTTATCGCTGGAAGCGGTCGATGTGAAACTCGAAGCCGCGGCCAGCACCTTAGGCGCCAATCGCTGGCGGGTGTTCTTCACCATTACCCTGCCCTTGGCGTTTCCCGGACTATTGACCGGAACGGTGCTGGCCTTCGCCCGGGCGCTGTCCGAATTCGGTGCTACCATCACTTTCGCCTCGAATATCCCTGGCGAAACGCGCACCCTGCCGCTGGCGCTGTACACACTGATCCAGTCCCCGGGCAAGGAAGCGGCAGCGGCGCGCTTATGCGCGATCGCCATCGTGATCGCCATGCTGTCCTTGCTGATATCGGAATGGCTGGCGCACAAGGCCAAGAAACGCTTGCGAGAACGTGATGGCTGATCGTACCAACGAGCCTTTATCCGCGCACCACACCGCTTCCGATCATGACGTGGATTCCACTCCCTCGGGTCTCACCCTCAAGGTGGAAAAGCGCTTGGGGGATTTTTCGCTCAAGGCATCGCTTGCCATCCCGGCTAGCGGCGTCACCGCCCTGTTCGGCGCCTCGGGCAGCGGCAAGACCAGCCTGCTACGTCTGATCGCCGGGCTCGATGCCCCGGATAGCGGCGTCATACGTATCGGCGAACAAACCCTTGTCGACACTCATCAAGGAGTATTCTTACCGTCTCATCGACGTCGCCTGGGGGTGGTGTTCCAGGAAGCGCGACTCTTTCCCCACTACCGGGTACGCGGCAACCTTACCTACGGCATGCGCCCCACGGCACGCCCACGCTTCAATACGATCGTCGCCCTGCTAGGCATCAAATCCTTGCTGAACCGTTTCCCCGCCACTCTCTCCGGTGGCGAAGCAAGGCGCGTCGCCATCGGGCGGGCTTTGCTCACCGAACCGCGCCTGCTGTTGATGGACGAGCCCTTGACCGGCCTCGATGGCCCGCGCAAACAGGAACTGTTGCGCTACATCGCCCGCCTGGCCCGGGATATCGATATCCCTATCGTCTATGTCAGCCACGACCCGGACGAACTGATCGCCATCGCCGATCACCTGGTGCTGCTCGATCAAGGTCGCCTGCTCGCCCACGGGCGCCTGGACGAGTTGCTGATGCGCTTCGACCTCACCGAATACCTGGGCGGGTTCGATGCTGCCTCGGTCATCACCGCTACCGTCGCCGAGCACGATCACCACTACGCCTTGACCCAACTACGGCTGGAGGATGGCCAGCGTCTGACCATCCCCATCGTCGACAACCCCCTTGGCACCACGCTGCGCCTTCGCATCCCGGTGCGCGACGTGGCGCTGGCCCTGTCGAAATCCGAGCAGGTCAGCTATCGCAACCAACTCAGCGCCAGCGTGGAACAGATCGGCCTGGTGGCCGGTAACAAGACGTCCATCGAGTTGCGTCTACGGATCGGTGGACAGGTCTTGCGTGCTCGTCTAACACGCAAGTCCTTCGATGAGATGGGAGTAAAGGAAGGCATGCCGATCGTGGCATTGATACGCAGCGTGGCGTTCGATACGCGGTAAGAGGTGACAACCATCGCTACCCAGTCGTCGATGCCTCGACCCGATGAACGCAGCCTCTCGGGTAGCCCATCGTGGAGGGCATCGGTGAGAATCTGCAGCGGCGTATCATGTAACTCCTTGGTCGCGCGTAGCTGGGCGACAAGCCGCTCAAAGTAGACAGCCGCATTGGTGTTGGGACTGTTGATGATCAGCACATGGTCATTGCGCGAACAAACTACCGGTAGTCGCCATCGTTGTTCTACGCTAAGCCTTGAGTGATCGCTCTTTCATTTATATAACCGCGACCGCCAAAGAGGAAAAAATGGATTTACGCATTCAAGGACGTAAGGCGCTGGTGACCGGCGCCGACTCGGGTATCGGCTTCGCAACGACCCAACAGCTGCTGGCCGAAGGCGTTAGCGTCGTGATGACCGACATCGACCAGCCGACACTCGACGCCGCTGCGGCCAAAATGGACGCCAAGGAGGGCCAATTGCATGCCTTCGCGGCGGATATCACCAGTACCACCGCGGTACATGAGCTAAAAAGGCGTGTTGCCGATGCTATCGGCGAGATCGATATCCTGGTCCAGGCCGCGGGTATTCATGGTCCCGACGGGCTCTTTCACGACATCAGCGAAGAAGGCTGGCAGCACACCCTCGACGTCAACCTGATGGGACATGTCCGCGTGCTACAGGCATTTCTATCCGACCTGCGCAATGGCGGTTGGGGACGCCTGGTTTTCGTGTCGTCGGAAGATGCAGTCCAGCCCTACGATGACGAACTCCCCTACTGCGCGACCAAGGCTGCGCTTCTCTCTGTGGCACGGGGGCTCTCTCGTACCTATGCTCACGAAGGCTTGTTGGTGAATACGGTGTCCCCGGCCTTCATCGCCACCCCGATGACCGACGAGATGATGGACAAGCTGGCCGAGCAGCGCTCGATAAGCCGGGACGATGCCATCCAGTCCTTCCTTAGAGAAGAACGGCCATTCATGGAACTGGGGCGTCGCGGCGAGCCGGACGAGGTGGCCGCGGTCATCACCTTCCTGTGTTCCGATCGGGCCAGCTTCGTCAATGGTGCCAACTATCGGGTCGATTCCGGCGCGGTCGCCACGATTTAAACGATTTCCTTCCACCAGAACGGATGCCATAGCGAGCAAGGAGGCCACCATGGCGACACAATACGACTATCTCATCATCGGCAGCGGCATGACGGCGGATGCAGCAGCAAAGGGAATTCGCGAGCGCGACGCTGAGGGCAGTATCGCCATCGTCGGAGACGACGAGGATCCTCCCTATACTCGTCCCGCATTATCCAAGAAACTCTGGACGGATCCGGACTTCGGCCCGGATGACAACTGGCTGAAGACCGTCGACTCCACCGACGCAACGCTTTTGACCGGCACCAGGGTCAGCGCCATCGATCCTACCAAGCACAGGATTACGCTGGAGAACGGCGATCAGCTCGCCTACGGACGTTTGCTGTTGGCGACCGGGGGCACGCCCAAGACCATGGACGTGCCCGCCGGTGATCGGGTCATCTATTTCCGCAGCTTCAAGGATTATCACCAGTTGCGTAGGTGGAGTGGCAAGGATCGACACATTGCCGTGGTCGGCGGCAGCTACATAGGCACTGAACTGGCCGCTGCTCTGGTGCAGAATTCGACCCGAGTGACATTGATCTATCCTGACGACATTCTTTGTGGATCAATGTTTCCAGAGGATCTGGCGCGGCACTTCGAGAAAACCTTTGAGGAAAATGGCGTCAACTTGCAGCCGAACACTACGGTGGAGTCCGGCAGCCCGGACGATGATGGCGTCACTCTGACATTCTCCAGTGGCAGTGAGCAGCACTTCGATGCGATGGTGAGTGGGCTAGGCATCGAGCCCTGCGTCGATCTGGCGATCAGCGCGGGTCTCAGCGTCGACAACGGCATCGTCGTGGATCAACACTTGCACACCAGCGCCGAGGATATCTACGCCGCTGGCGATGTCGCCAACTATCCCGATCACATCCTCGGCAGACGCCGCATCGAGCACGTCGATAATGCCACTCAAATGGGCACTGCAGTGGGTAAAATCATGGCGGGCAGTGAAGAAGCCTATCACCATACGCCTTATTACTACTCCACCGTATTCGATATGTCCTACCAGGCCGTGGGCACACTGGATGCCTCATTGACGACCGTCGAGGACTGGACCGAGCCGCTTGAAAAAGGCGTGGTGTATTACCTGGACGGCGATACGGTAGCTGGCGTACTGCTCTGGAATGTTAAGGACAAGCTGGACGCAGCGCGAGACGTGCTTGCGGACAAGTCTTCTCAGGATGTGTCCACGCTCAAGGGGCGAATTGAGGTGCAGTGAGGTCGCCAATCCCATCAACTCATCGCCACACCAACCAGTGGCGATGATCATCTTGGAGCGATATCGACGCCCGAGGCGCCGATATCGTTCTGCTGACCAAATGAGATTATGTACTGGCTTCGGCCGTCATTTCTTCTTCGCTGCGCTTGATCATGGCATAGCCGACGCCGGTCACAATGGAACCGATCGCTATGGCTGTCAGATAAAGTAGCACTGGCGAAATGGCGTTGGGTATCAATAACACGAAGATACCACCATGAGGCGCCATCAATTTGGCGCCGAACAGCATCGATAGCGCCCCGGTGATCGCCCCGCCAATCATGGCGGTGGGAATAACGCGCAACGGGTCTTTAGCGGCAAACGGAATCGCACCTTCGGTGATAAAACACAGCCCCAGCACCAAGGAGGCCTTGCCTGCCTCGCGCTCCGCTTCGGCAAACTTGCTGCGGGCGACGAAGGTCGCAATGCCCATGCCGATGGCCGGCACCATGCCGGCGGCCATGATCGCTGCCATCGGTGCGTAGGTTTCCGAGGCCAGCAGGCCGACGCCGAAGGTGTAGGCGGCCTTGTTGACCGGCCCACCCATGTCGAAGCACATCATGCTCCCCAACAGGATGCCCAGCAGCACGGCGTTGGTCGAGCCCATGTTCTCGAGGAAGCTGGTCAGCGCCGCGAGAATGCCCGACACCGGCTCGCCGATCAGATAGATCATCACCAGCCCCGTCACCAGGCTCGCGACCAGTGGAATGATCAGGATCGGCTTGAGCGACTCGACGCTCTGCGGCAGCTTGACGTGCTGAGTGACCGCCTTGGCCACGTAACCCGCCAGGAAGCCGGCGATGATCCCGCCGATGAAGCCCGCGCCGATGTCCGAAGCGAGCCAACCACCGATCATGCCCGGTGCGATGCCCGGACGATCGGCGATGGAGTAGGCAATGTAACCGGCCAGCACCGGAATCATCAGTTTGAAGGCACTGTCGCCGCCGATCTTCATCAACGCCGCGGCCAGGGTGCCCTCCTCCTTGAAGGCCTCGATGCCGAACACGAAGGAGAGCGCGATCAACAAGCCACCGGCGACTACCATCGGCAACATGAAGGACACCCCGGTCAGCAGGTGCTTGTAGACGCCCTTCTCCTTGACGCTCTTCTTGCGTTCGCCACCCTCGCCGCCACCGGCTGCCTGACTTTCCACTTCCGCATTGGCCAACGCCTCTTCGACGGTCTGCTTGGGCTTTTTCAACGCATTGCCGGTGGAGGTGCGCCATATCCGCTTGCCGGCGAAGCGGGTCGGATCGACCTCGATGTCGCAGGCCAGGATGACCAGGTCGGCATCGCGGATTTCATCCTCGGTCAGCGCGTCCTGGGCACCCACCGAGCCCTGGGTCTCGACCCGCATCCGATGACCCAGCGCACGACCGCCCTCGGCCAGCGCCTCGGCGGCCATGAAGGTGTGCGCCACCCCGGTGGGACACGCCGTCACCGCGACGATATTCTTGCCCTGGGCGGATGGCTGAGTCGGACTAGATGTGCTCGAGGGCGCGGCCTCGGGCACCTCATAAATAGCCGCCTCCCGATTGGCGCGGTCGAGAAAGTCCGCCGGGTCCGGCAGCGCCTGATTGATCGAGGCGCGAAATAACCGCTTGCCGGAAAAGCGCTGCGGGTCGGGTACCCGGTCGGCGGCCACGATGACAAGCTCGGCGGCCCCGATGGCGTCCTGGCTCACCGGCGTTAGCGGTTCAAGCTCACCGTGCATTTCCACCGTCGGCTGCCAACCGCGATGCTGGGCGGCCTGCTCCAGGCGCCGGGCAGCAAGAAAGGTCGTGGCCATGCCGCTCGGACAGGCGGTAATGATGATGACATTCATTGGCGCGCTTCCTTCGCGTCCGCGCCGTTCAGGTGACGCACGCGGGTCTGTTGTTGGAGATGATCGACATCGACGGCCTGGGGATCGCCCACGCCGACATGACGGACGGATTCCGCGGACAGCGCCGTGGCCAGACGCAGCGCCTGCTCGGCAGGCAAGTCGCCGAGCACACCGTGCAGCATGGCGGCAAGCAGCGTATCACCGGCGCCGACGGTACTGACCACGCTCACCCGGGGCGGCATGGCCAACCAGATGCCGCGCCGGCTGACCCAAAGCACCCCATCGCCGCCGGCAGAGATCATCGCCTCCTCGATGCCGGAATCGTGCAGACGCTGGGCGGCCCGCAGCCACGCCGCGTCATTGTTCAGCGTTTCACCCGCCCAGGCGGCGAGCTCCAGCTCGTTGGGCTTGATCGCGTTGGGCTTGCACTCTTCAGGCTGGATGGCGATGGCGGCTGCCAGTGCCGGGCCACTGGTGTCGACCCAGACCGGCAGCCGCTGTTTGCGAAGGTGCCGAATCAGGGAGGCCAAGTCCTCGGGCGAGACACCCGGCGGTAGACTGCCGGCGATCACCACCGCATCGGGACGACGCGCCGGATCGGCGACTCTGTCATCAATATCATCCACAAGGCGCCGAAAGGCCTCGCGATCGATGTGCATTCCCGGGCCATTGATATCGGTGACGCGCCCGTCCTGCTCTGAAATCTTGGCATTGATACGCGTCTCGCCGGGCACGCGAAGGAAGGCATCTTCCACGCCCAGATCGGCGAAGGCACGCCGGAACGCGGCATCGTTGGCGGCGCCGAGAAAGCCCGAGACCGTGACCTCATGATCCAGCGCCACCAGCACCCGGGCCACGTTGACGCCCTTGCCTGCGGGGTCGAGACGGGTCGACTCGGTGCGATTGACCGCTCCCGGAGTCAGTTCCTGTAACCGAATCGCCAGGTCCAGCGCGGGATTGAGACTGAGGGTGAGTACCTTGGCCATTAGAGGGCCTCCAAGGCTTCGCGCACCGCGTCGCTGGTGGATTGAGCCAGGGCGAGTTCGGCATGTCGACGCGCCTCCTCGAGGGTCAGCTCGCGCAGCCGCGCCTTAACCATGGGCACCTGACGCACCGAGACCGAGAGCTCATCGACGCCCAGTCCTACCAGTACCGGTACCGCCTGGGGGTCACTGCCCAGCTCGCCGCACACGCCGACCCATTTCCCCTTGGCATGCGCCGCCTCGACGGTCATCTGGATCAACCGCAGCACTGCCGGGTGCAGGCCATCGGATTGTGCGGAAAGCTCCGAATGGCCGCGATCGATGGCCAGGGTGTATTGGGTCAGGTCGTTGGTCCCGATGGAGAAGAAATCGACCTCTTCGGCCAGGCTCGGTGCCAGCAATGCACAGGAGGGAATCTCGATCATCACGCCCAGTTGCACATCCGGGACCTGGATCTCCTGTTGCACCCGCTCGAAGATGGCGCGCGCGGCGCGAAATTCGGCGATGTCCTTGACCATCGGGAACATGATGCGCAGCGGCTTGTCGCCGGCCGCGGTGAGCAAGGCACGCAGTTGCGTTTCCAGGATTCCCGGGCGGGTCAGCGCCAGACGGATGCCGCGCAGGCCGAGGAAGGGGTTGTCCTCCTGGGGCAATGGCCAGTAAGGCAGTGGCTTGTCGCCGCCGACATCCAGGGTGCGTGCCACCAGCGGCCGGCCGTCGAGGGCATCGATGGCCTGACGATATTCACCGATCTGTGTCTCCAGATCCGGTGCATCGGCATGGGCCATGAACACGAATTCGGTGCGCAAGAGACCAACGCCTTCGGCGCCATGCTCGACGGCATCCGCGGTATGGGCCGTGTTGCCCAGATTGGCGGCGACCTCGACCCGATGGCCATCGCGGGTGCGGCCCTCCTCGAAGCGAGCGGCATAGGCTGCGCGCTGGCGCGCCTCGTTCTCCTTCAGGCGCAGCTCGGCACGCTCGCGACGCTCCTTGGAGGGTGCGGGAATCACCCGGCCACGCTCCCCATCGAGGATCAGATCGCTGCCATTCTCGAGGGTCATGATGCGCTCACCGGCCCCCACCACCGCCGCAATGCCCAGGGCGCGCGCGAGGATTGCACTGTGCGAGGTCGCCCCGCCGCGAGCGGTGAGCAGGCCGCGCACCTTGGCGGTGTCCAGCCGCGCCACGTCGGAGGGACCGACATCCTCGGTGACCAGGATGTAGGGTTCGTCGGGAGGCGTGGGCATCTCGACGCCACACAGAAGCCCCAGCACGCGCCGACCGACGTCGCGCAGGTCCGCGGCGCGTTCCGCCAGCAGGCGATCAGCAAGCATCTCCTGGGCCCGGGCGGCGGTATCGATGCTCTGCCACCACCCCGCCTCGGCGGAGAGCCCGTCGTCGATACCCTCGTGAGCCGCCTCGCGCAGCTCCGGATCCTCCAGCATCTCTTCGTGCATCGAGAGGATTTGCGCGACCTCACCGCCCTGGGCACGACGAATCAACGCCTCGAGCTGGTCGGTGGCCTCCTGTAGCGCCCGCGCCAGGCGTTCCTTCTGGACGGTCGCATCACCGCCACGTTCGCCGCCGAGGTCCCGGGCGCGCTCGGGATAGTCGAAGCGCGGCAGACGCATCACGAAAACCGGCGCGATCGCCAAGCCAGGCGCCGCCGCAACGCCGGGGTGGGACGTATCGGCCGCCAGCGGTTCGAGCTCGGCCGGGGTCTCGTCGGCGACATCGACATCGCGACGTTCATCGAAGGCCGCGACCTTTTCACCAAGTCCATCGCCGACCGCCGCGGTCACTGCCTTGAGTGCGTCTTCCGCGCCCTCGCCTTCGGCGGAGAACACCAGCGTCTGACCACGTCGTGCGCCGAGACCGATGACCTTGGTCAGGCTGGCGGCGGAAACCGTTTCGGCACTGCCTTCGAGCAGACGCACCTTGATCGGCATGCCCTGCTGGCGTGCCACCTGCACCAGCTGCTTGGCCGGGCGCGCGTGCAGCCCGTGAGCATTGAGCACCCGGGCACGGGCGGTCTCGGCACCGGCACGCTCACCCGCCAGACGCGCCAGCACGGTGGCGGCATCGGCGTCGGCGAGCGCTTCACCGTCGCCGGCATCGAGCAGCGCCGCCAGTCGATCCAACAGGCCCAGATGGGCATCGCCCTGGGCGGCCAGGCAGAACACGCCATTGACCGCACCCTTGGGGCCGACGAAGGCCGATTCCGGCGTCGCCAGCGACAGGGCCGGCGTGGTTACGCCCCGAGCGCTGCTGGCCAACCATAACCCCTGCCCCAGCGACACGGGTTCCTGTTCGACGATGGCGGAGACGAAATCGCCGTTCACGCAACCGGCCTGACGCAAGCGAGCGGCGCCAGCCAATGCCAGTTCGAACCGATCCTTGGCCGGAAAGTCGAGGCACAGGGTATCGATATCGACCCGCGCCACCACCGGGGCCTTGGATAGCTGGGCAATGATCTCGGCACGACTGTCGGCGTTGGCCAGGCGCTGTGCCACCCCCTCGCGATCCAGCACATGGGTCAAGGCGCGCAAGATATCGAGGTGCTCGTCACTCTGGGCGGCGATGGTCACCAGCACATGTACGCGATTGCCATCGTGCCATTCGACCCCTTCGGGGAATTGCAGCACGCGAACCCCGGTGGCGAGCACCTGGTCGCGGCTTTCCGGCGTGCCATGCGGAATGGCGATGGCATTGCCCAGATAGGTCGAGGATTGCGCTTCGCGCTCGCGCAGTCCGTTGCGATACTCCGAGGTGGCCCGTCCGGCCTCGACCAGCGAATCGGCGGCTAGATCCAGGGCACCTTGCCAATCCTCGGCACGGCAGTCGAGCAGAACATCGTCTTCTTGGAGACTGAGCATCTAACCTCCTCTCAACGTCCCGATATCGTCTTGTTCGAGATGCTGAATCGTGTCACCTTTGATTTCATGTCATGCTGAAACGATCCTGCTGATTAATCAAGCATCGATGTCTACGACCTTCGCTGCATCTGATTTTGCACGTCTTGCGCTGTCGCGCCCTTAGCATAGCGTTCAGAACAAGGATACCAAGGAGCCCTCATGACCCTGGCTGAAATCGCTCGCCTGGCCGGCGTCTCGCGTACCACCGCCAGCTATGTGATCAATGGCAAGGCCGATACGCATCGCATCAGCCGCGATACCGTGGCTAGGGTAATGGCTGTGGTCGAGCGCCACCAATACCGTGTCGATGTTCAAGCCGCCGCCCTGCGCAGAGGTCAGAGCCACATGCTGGGCCTGATCGTGCCGGACCTCGAGAACACCAGCTATGCGCGGCTGGCCAAGCGTCTGGAGCGCGGCGCTCGGGAGCAGGGCTTTCAATTGTTGATCGCCGGCTCCGACGACGAGCCTGACACTGAGCGCGAACTGGCCTTGGCACTACGCGCTCAGCGTTGTCAGGCGCTGATCGTGGCCAGCAGCCTCCCTTCCGACGATGATTTTTATCGTGACCTCATGGCCGGGGGACTGCCGGTGATCGCCGTGGATCGACTGCTGGACCCGACTCGGTTTACCTGCATCGTTAGCCACGACAGCAGCGCCGCCGAGATGCTGACCCGCTCGGTATTGAGCCCGCAGGTCAAGCACATTGCCTGGTTCGACGCCGTGGATGGGCTGTCGATTACCCAGCAGCGGCGCCAGGGCTTCCATCAGGCATTGTCCGATACCACGGCCACGCCCTGGGTGCTCACCGCCCAGCGCTACGATCGCACCGAAGGCGCGCGACTGATGCGTCAATTACTCGATGACCGACGCCTGCCGGATGCCCTGGTCACCGCTTCCTACACCCTGCTCGATGGCGCCCTCGATGTACTATTAAAAAACGGCGGGCTGTCCGAGACACTTCGCTTGGCCACCTTTGGCGACGACCGCCTGCTCGACTTCCTGCCCCAGCCGGTCAATTCACTGCCCCAGGATCATGCGCGCATCGCGGAACTGACCCTGACCCGCGCCCTTGCGGCCGCCCGGGACGACTATCATCCCGGCTGCGAATTCGTCGAGCGTTCACTGCGACAGCGCCGCTCGTCGGTCTAGCAAATGAATTCTGGGCGATACTGGCAAAGACCCCCATCGCTGCCGACACTAGTAAGGTCCAAGCATGCTTCAGGAGATCAGAGATGTCGGAACTGCCCTTCGCCAATCGTCGCGCTGCGGGTCGGGCGCTTGCCAAACGACTCCTTGCCTATGCCGATGACGAGACGCTCGTATTAGGGTTACCGCGTGGCGGTGTACCGGTGGCAGCGGAAATCGCTCGGGAATTGAAAGCCACTCTCGATGTCATGGTGGTACGCAAGCTGGGGGTACCAGGTCATGAGGAATTTGCCATGGGCGCCATCGCCAGTGGCGATGTGACAGTGCTCGATGAGGCGTTGGTCAAACGGTTGAACATCGGCGAGAAACGCTTGCAAGCGGTGATCGACAGCGAGCATCGCGAGCTTGCACGCCGCGAAAATGCCTATCGGGGTGATCACCCCTACCCCGATCTGCACGGGCGACAGATCATTCTGGTGGATGACGGCATCGCCACCGGTTCCAGCATGCGCGCGGCGATTGCAGCCATCCGCCGATTGGGGGCCGAGCGCTTGATCGTGGCCGTGCCGGTCGCACCTCGCGATGCGCTGGACACGCTGGCTCCCGACGTTGACGAGATCGTCTGTGTGGCCACACCCGAGCATTTCCACGCGGTAGGGCAGTGGTACATCGATTTCGACCAGACCAGCGATGCCCAGGTCAGGGCGTGTCTAGCTGATTCAGCACGGGCCCCTTTTCACCCACACCAATAGCCGCATAGTCAACGACATGTAACAAAGGGTATTCTGATTGTTTTCCGGTAAGGTGCTGATCACCCTTCATGGACGATAGCGTTTTCAACCCACTTCCCGATGTTCTGGCCGGCCCTATCCTCCGCCGTATCGAACCTCAACGCCTGGTGCTATGGCTGATGGCAACGCGCCCTTTAACGTTGAGCCTTGTACTTCATCCGGATCGTCTCGATTCCCGCTCCATCACTCTCGACGAAACGCTGTGTCGATGTGTGCCGGTAGGCCGACATGCCTACGTCCACCTGATCGAGGTAACACTGGAAACAGCCTTACCCCAGGACGTGGCAATCGGCTACGATCTGCGCATCACACAACCTGGTGGTGGTGATACGGGCATCGCCGATTGGGCGCCACACCTGCTGTATGGTGGTGAATCATGTCCAGGATTCGTGATCAAGTCACGCCTGGACAGCGTGTTACATGGCTCCTGTCGCAAGCCACATTATTCTTCCGGTGATGGTTTGGCCCGGGCAGATGCGTGGCTGGCCGAACGTCATGACCAACCGGAGGAGCGCCCCGCTCTCCTGCTACTCACTGGCGACCAGATCTACGCTGATGACGTCGCCGGCCCCATGCTTTCCGCCATTCATGAGCTGATCGAGCGTCTGGGGCTCTGGGGTGAGCGACTCGAAGGCGCGGTGGTGGATGACAGCGACGCACTCTATGCCGCCGAAGATACCTATTACCGACGGCAATGCTTGCTACCCCAGATCAAGTCCACAGAAGCGCTACGCGAACGCTTCTTCGGTGGTGTCAGAAAGCCGGTGTTCACGACGGACAGCGCCGCCAATCACCTGATCACGTTGAGTGAAGTCCTGGCGATGTACATGCTGGTATGGTCGCCGGTGCCCTGGCGATCGATTCGACGTACCGAGCCACCGCTGAGCGAGGAGCATCGAGAACGATTTATCGCGGAACGTGAAGTGATCGATGCATTCGCCAACGAGCTGCCGATGGCGGCGAGGCTCCTGGCCCAGGTACCCACGCTGATGATCTTCGACGATCACGACGTCACCGACGACTGGAACCTGACCGCCGCCTGGGAAGAGACTGCCTACGGGCATCCCTTCTCACGGCGCATCGTCGGCAATGCGCTTATCGCCTACTTGCTGTGTCAGGGCTGGGGCAATGCGCCGGAGCGACTCTCCGTACCGATTAGCCACTTACGGCAATTGCTCGACGCCTGCGGCGATGACGGGTTTCTACCAGTCAAGCCGCAGGACGCGCTGATCACAGAGCTCTTGCGTTTCGAGGGCTGGGGGTTCTGTCTGCAAAGCTCGCCCAAGCTGGTGGCTCTGGATACCCGCACCAGACGTTGGCGCAGTGAGCGCAATCGGCATCGTCCGTCGGGATTGATGGATTGGGAAGCATTGACGGAGCTACAGCAAGAGATTCTGGATGAGCCCTCGATCATCATCGTCTCGGCGGCGCCTATGTTCGGCGTCAAGCTGATCGAGGGCATACAGCGCGTGTTCAGTTGGGCTGGCAAGCCCTTGCTAGTGGATGCAGAAAACTGGATGGCTCATCGGGGCGCCGCAAATGTCATGCTCAATATCTTTCGCCACACCCGCACACCGCGCAATTACGTGATTCTCTCTGGCGACGTGCACTACTCCTTTGTCTACGATGTACGCATCCGCCATCATGAGGAAAGCCCCCGTATTTGGCAGATCACCAGCAGCGGGGTCAAGAATGGCTTTCCCGATACGCTACTGGACTGGTTTGATCGCCTCAATCGCTGGCTCTATGCGCCCTGGTCACCGCTCAACTGGTTCACCAAACGCCGCCGCATGCAGGTAAGCCCCTTCATCCCCGACCGCGCCAAGGCGGGGGAACGCCTGTGGAACGGCTCAGGCATCGGACATGTGCGACTCGACGATCAAGGACGCCCCATAGAGATTCAGGAGCTCGGCGTCGATGGAATCACAGTGCGTTTTCACAGGGCTCGCGATGAGTACTGATCGTCAAATGAGATGGGGCCGCAGGGCCGCCCCTCATCAGCCTGGTTTCAATCGACTCGCAAGCACACCCATCAAGAATCCGTTGGGCTCTCGCCTCCTACCAGGTCCTTATACGCATGCCAGCTGGCATGGCCGAGTACCGGTAGAATCACCGCAAGCCCGATATAGAAGGTCGCCACTCCGATGATGGTACAGCCGGTCAAAATCGCGGCCCATAGCAGCATCGGGCGGAAATTACGCGCAACACTCTTTACACTGGCCTCGATACCCTCCATGAAGGTGAGATCACGGTCCATCAATGTGGGTATTGCTATTACGCTGATGGAGAAGGCGCCAAAGGCCAATACGCCACCGAACACACTACCCACCAGCAACATGCCGAGCCCCTCGGGAGTGGTGAACAAGGCAGAATAAAGATCAATCGGACTGGGCACGTTGAAGCCGAAGAACAGGGCAAACAGCAATGTCGCCACCCGGATCCAGATGATGAAAAAGATCATCATCATCAATCCCATCATGGCAAGCTGCCCGGTATGCGAGGTCCAGGCACCAAACGCATCACCCAAGTTGGGGGTACGGCCTTCCTCAAGACGTTGGCTGATGCCGTAAGAGCCGACCGCTACCAAAGGGCCAAGGAACATGAACCCTGCCACCAACGGCAGTAGCCAATGCCAGAGCCCCAGGTTATAGGCACCGATCGTGACAGCCAGACTGACACCCACCCAAAAAAGTCCATAGGCCAGACTGACCGCCATGGCTTGACGAAAATCGTTGATCCCGGCGATCAGCCATTGCCTCGGCTGATCGATGTCGATGCGTTTGATGATCAATTGCGTACCGGCTTGCGTAGCTGGAGTATTCTTCTTGGCGTCCACCATCATAGCACTGCCCCTTGCACTGACTGCCTGTTACCGGATGCATCCGTCTGGGAACAGCTCCCAGGACACGGATGACTTGTTCAGGATGATGGGAGCGGCTCATCGAACAGGTTTCCATGATACGCCGTTCGCCAGCATGCCTAATCTCAATGTAGTCGACCTTGCGTGAAAGCGCAGCGTTGAACACTCATAGCAGCGAATCGAGTATCCGCATTAGCGTAAAGCCTCCGAGCACGCCCATGGCGGCAAAACGCTCCTGCGTTTGAATCACCACTGATCTAGCGTACGACCAATACCGAGATACCGGCATGACGCATGACATGCTCGGCGTTGGGCCCCAGCAGATAATCGGCAAAGCGACGCTTGTTGTGTGACGCCATGACGATCAGATCGGCATCCACTGCCTTGGCTGATTTGATGATGCCCTCGTAAGGAGAACCATCGGCAATCATGCAATGCGTCTCGATCTCCGGTGGGATATGCTCTTCCACGAATCTTTGCTGGGTTTCAGATAAGAGTGTGTGTGCCTTCTTGTTGAAGTCCGCCGGGAAATAGCTCCCCACCAGCGGCATGCGGTAGTCCGGCAGAACGGTGACGATAAACAGCGTGGCATCGAATGCCTTGCACAACGCCAGCGCCTCCGGCAAAGCCCTCTCCCAGGATTCCGCTGCGTTGAGATCGATGGGCAACACGATCTTTTTGTGCATGACCGTTTCCTCCCTTTAGGCGGTGGCCGTCTGCGTGCGACGGCGGCGCAACTGCAATAGCACTACCAGAGCAAATACCGCCAGCCCTGGAATCCACATCCACTCCTTGTCCCAGCGCTCCACCGGCGCCCTGACCGAGGCGATTTCCTGATCGAACTCGAAGCCCAGCTCTTCCGCCTCACTACCGAATGTGGTCATGTCGACCAGGGTACGCCCATCCTCCTGCATCAATTGCAGACCCAGGTTTTCCATGCGCTCCGTGCCAGTATTGCCTTCCGGGACCGGCACCAGTATCACGAAACTTGTGGGATTGCCGTAAGCATCGAGACCATCGATGCGTACCCTCAGGTTGCTGCCTTTGTCGACATCACCCAGCGCTTGCTCGAATTGGTTCGGTGGTACATCCCGATAAGGATCGTGAATCATGTCCATCCAGAAACCGGGGCGGAACAGCGTAAAGGCGACCAGCAGCAGCAACAGGCTCTCGTACCAGCGATTACGCGTCAGCATGAAACCTTGCGTGGCGGCGGCGAAGACCAGCATCGCAAAGGTCGCGACAATGAAGATCACGACACCCTGAAAGGGGCTCACGTCGATTAACAATAGCTCGGTATTGAAGATGAACAAGAACGGTAATGCCGCGGTACGCAGGCTATAGTAAAACGCCTGAAAGCCGGTGCGGATCGGATCGCCTCCCGAGATCGCCGCCGCCGCAAAGGATGCCAGCCCTACCGGCGGTGTTACGTCCGCCATGATGCCGAAATAGAATACAAACAGATGTACGGCAATCAGCGGCACGATCAACCCGTTTTGCTGGCCAAGCGATACCACCACGGGTGCGAGCAGGGCCGAGACCACAATATAATTGGCGGTGGTCGGCAGCCCCATACCAAGAATCAGGCTGAGCACAGCGGTCAGCAACAGAATCAGTAGCAGGTTGCCCATCGACAGCGTTTCGACCAGGTCCGCCAGGACCAGCCCCACACCGGTCTGGGACACGGCACCGACGATGATACCGGCCGCTGCGGTAGCGATACCGATCCCGATCATATTGCGCGCACCGGCAATCAGCCCATCCCATAGATCGATGAAACCGAGCTTGATGTCCTCCGCCATCTTGCTTTGACCGCGAAAGATGGCGTCTATCGGACGCTGGGTGATCATGATGATGATCATCAATACCGTCGCCCAGAAAGCCGACAACCCCGGCGATAGCCGCTCGACCATCAGACACCATACCAGCACGATCACCGGCAGGATGTAATGCAGTCCGACCATGACCGTGGGCTTGGTCCGAGGCAACTCCGTGATATCGTCGTTGGGATCATCCATCTCGAGCTGGGGGTATTTCGAACCGACTTTCAAGAGTCCCACGTAGATAATGGCCAACGCCACCGCCACCACCCAGGGCGTGGAATCTCCCAGGATCGGTTTGAGCCAGCCTAGACCGTAGTAAACCGCAAACGATAAGGCCATCAGCAACAAAAGCCCGGTCAGGAAACCAATTGCCTTGCGCAGCAATGGCTTGGGCGGGTTACTGCTTTGCAGTCCCTGCATACCGGCCTTGAGTGCTTCGAGGTGAACGATATAGATCAAGGCAATATAGGAAATCAGAGCCGGTAAAAAGGCATGCTTGATGACCTCGACATAAGAGATGCCAACATATTCCACCATCAAAAAAGCAGCGGCCCCCATGACCGGTGGCATGATCTGACCGTTGACGGAAGAGGCCACTTCGACCGCACCGGCTTTCTCGGCAGAAAAGCCAACGCGCTTCATCATCGGAATGGTAAAAGTACCCGTGGTCACCGTATTGGCAATCGATGATCCGGAAATCAACCCCGTCATGCCGGACGCGACTACCGCCGCCTTGGCGGGCCCACCGCGATAATGCCCCAGCAGTGAAAACGCCACCTTGATGAAATAGTTACCCGCGCCGGCCTTGTCGAGCAAAGCGCCGAACAGCACAAACAGGAAGACGAAGCTGGTCGAAACCCCCAGGGCGATACCAAAGACCCCTTGAGTCGTCAGCCACTGGTGATTGACCAATCCATACAAGCTTACGCCCTGGTGTGCCAGCATGGCCGGCATATAGGGGCCGGCGAGTGAATACACCAGGAACACCAAGGCCACGATCGTCAGGGGTGGACCAAGGGCACGCCGCGTCCCCTCGAGCAGTAGTATCAGGCCTGCCACGCCGACAATGACATCCTGCAGGATCGGTGCCCCAGGCCGTTGCGACAGCTGATCGTAAAAGATGTAGATATACGCGGCGGTAAACGCCGCCACCGCGCCCAACACCCAGTCAGTGAGAGGCACCCGATCCCGAGGTGAACGCTTGAGGGCCGGATAGGCCATATAGGCCAAAAACAGAGCAAAGGTCAGGTGTATGGAGCGGGTCTCAGTGGCACTGAAGACACCGAACCCCGCCATGTAAGGCAATGGAGAGGCTACCCATAACTGGAATAGTGACCACCCGGTCGCAATGCCAAGAAAGAGCTTGTTAGGCACTCCGCTGAGCGTTCGTGATCCCGTATCGCTGGAGAGCAGCTCGTCTAGATCCTGCGACGATGATGATGTCTGCTGTTTATCTTCGGCCATGTTTCTTCCCTACTTATCGATGGCAGCATAAAAAACATCCTGAGAGCTCTCGCATGACGAGCCCTACACCAAAAGATGCGCGAGGCCAACTGGCGCCCGCGCATCCCTGGTATATCAGTGACTAATCACTATAGCCGAAGCCATGATCAGTCAATCCAGCCACGCTCCTTGTAGTAACGCTCGGCACCTTCATGTAGCGGTGCCGTCAGGCCCTGGCTGATCATCTGCTCGGGTTCGAGAGTGGAGAAAGCCGGATGTAGACGCTTGAAACGATCAAAGTTCTCGAAGACGGCCTTGACGGTGGTATAGACCACATCCGCATCCGTATTGGCGTCCGTGAGAAGTGTCGCGGCCACCCCGAAAGTTTCGGTATCCTCATCGTTACCCTTGTACAGGCCACCGGGAATGACCGATTTGGTGTAGTACGGATACTTCTCGACGAGTTCATCGACGGCTTCACCGTTGATCGGAACGAGATTGGAATCTACCGTGGTGGTGGCTTCCTGAATCGAACCATTGGGATGGCCTACCACATAGGCCATGGCATCGATGTTGTTGTCCGCCAGGGCGGAGGCCATTTCAGCGGCGGTCAGCTCCGAGGCCAATGAGTAATCGTCCATGGTCCAACCCTTGGCATCCATCAGCACTTCCATGGTGGCGCGCTGCCCGGAGCCTGGGTTGCCGACGTTGACCCGCTTACCCTTGAGATCATCAAACGTCTTGATGCCGGCATCCGCGCGTGCCAGCACCGTCAGCGGCTCGCCGTGCATGGCGAACACCGAACGCAACTCCTTGAACGGCTGATCGAAATTGTCTTCACCATTGTAGGCGCGATAGCCCACATCCGATTGCACGACCCCCATATCCAGCTCACCGGACTTGAGTCCGTTGACGTTGGCAACCGAGCCCCCGGTAGAGGGTGCGTTACATTTGATATTGGCGTCCTTGATACGGTTGACCATGCGGCAGACCGATTGGCCAACGACATAGTAAACCCCTGTCTGTCCACCGGTACCGATGGTAATGAACTTCTGCTCCTGGGCCATGGTGGGAGCGGAGAACATCGCTGCACCGAGTAGCGCACTGGAAGCGATTGCAGCGGAAAGAAAATGTCTTTTCATGCAAGATACCTCATGGATTTGCATTGTTGTGAAACGTTATTTGCCGTCGAGCGTCACTATGTAAACATACCGACTCTACCGTCACGGTGCAAAAGGCATTGCTAAACTTATGCTGTCGATCCTATCAACGATGTGAATATTCTTTCTCAAGATTAGTCCACCCTTTGCGTTTGCGGTACGTTAAACTCGGCTTGACTTACCGTTTCGTACAGGACTAATACTTTTGAGATAGCCGCTGCGAATGCTCCCTATGACGACACAACCGCTCTTCGAATGCCTGCAAGGTAATATTGCCAAGCAACCTGACATGGACGCTGCGGCCAGCCACGAATGCCGATCGCTGCGTCATATCCGCTTCGTGCTCTTCGATGAGGAAACAACGCGACTGCATCAGAAAATACTGAATGACCTATCCCGGATATTGCACCAGACATGCAAAAAGCGGCTGAAAATCGGTTATAATTCAAGCTCCTATACAAGAACCAACCGACTCAGCCGCCATGACAAAATGTACCACGCCGACCGCCGCCTT